>JAJRVC010000570.1 GCA_024277475.1 Deltaproteobacteria bacterium | reverse complement strand
ATTATCGATGCATATTCTGAAATCCGACGGATTGTTGATACTAACGTTATTTACTTCTTGAGGAAAAGGCAAACAGGTGATTCGATTATTTCGGTGAGCGGATTTTGTATCTGCCTTTCCCATCTAGTTAGAGACCTCATAGGTAGGATATGGCCTCTGACTATATAAAATCATTAAGCAAAACGTCTATGCAAATATTTTCTATAATATCAATCCGTTGCGGATCGATATGTTATCGCATACGCTACATTGGGCTTGACAATATCAGGCTTTCTAAAATCCGTTATAATCAGCAACTATTTTATTGACTGTCTTTTGTCAAGCAAAAAACCAATTGTGGCTGATTTGCATTGATAATGCACTCTTGTTATAAAGAATCGTTTTTCAATTTTTGTTGAATTGCACTAAAATCGGTAATTTGTTGAAAAGGCTACCTTGGTGTTTTGAAAGGTTAAACCTGGTGACTGGCTGGGCCTGTTTTGGATTTCCTTTTTATCTCCAGTGCCCGCAGCTCCTTCCTGATAATTTTGCCGGTGGCCGTCATCGGGAGTTTATCCGCAAACTCAATTTCTCGCGGGTATTCGTGCCCAGCCAGTCTGTTCCGGACAAAGCTTTTAATATCATCTTCCAGCCCCGGGTCGGCGGTAATCCCCGCTTTAAGAACGATAAAGGCTTTTACGATCTCAGTGCGGACTTCATCCGGGCTTCCGACCACAGCGACCATGGCAACCGCAGAATGCTTGATGAGGCAGTCTTCGATCTCGCCGGGTCCGATGCGATAGCCTGCACTGGTAATCAGATCGTCTTCGCGGCCGACAAACCAGAAATACCCATCTTCGTCTTTTTGGGCCATATCTCCGGTCAGATACCAATCACCTGCGTACTTTTTTTGGGTTGCTTCAGGTTTCTTCCAGTATCCCAGAAACATGACCGGATCCGGGTGCTTGAGGCCTACGTTGCCTGTGATACCGGGGGGCAGGACGTTACCGTCATCATCGACGATCTCAACAACGTGGCCCGGTATGGCTTTTCCCATGGAACCGGGCCTGATCTCCATTATCGCGGCACAATTTCCCACCACCAGGTTAAATTCGGTTTGCCCGTAAAACTCGTTAATGGTTACACCCAGAGTCGTTTGGCCCCAACCGAGGAGTTCTTTACCCAAGGTTTCGCCGCCGCTGGCAATGGTTCGCAGTTGAAATTCGTGACGGCTGCGGGGATCTTTCACCTGGCGCATGAGCTTGAGGGCTGTCGGCGGCATAAATGTATTGCGGATTCCATGTTTGGCCATTAAATGAAAAGCATATTCCGGATCGAATTTTTTGGCCCGGCAGGCGACTACCGGAATCCCGTGATGCCAGCTTGGCAGCAGCACATCAGTGAGGCCCCCGAGCCAGGCCCAATCCGCTGGGGTCCAGAAAAGATCGTCTTCCATTGGAAAAAAATTGTGGGGGAATTCCACGCCCGGGATATGTCCCAACAGCATGCGGTGGGCATGAAGTGCTCCTTTGGGGGGCCCGGTTGTGCCTGAGGTATAGGCCAGCAGTGCAGGATCATCGGCATGGGTCTTAACCGCCTTAAATTCCACGGAGCCCTTCCGGACGGCCTCCCAGAAGTCGATGACATTGTCCATTTTTCTGCCCCGGGCCACAAAAATTGCCTTCAGATGGGGCAGTCTTTCCCGGATTTTTAAAACCTTGTCCAGGTTGGCGTCATCGGTGACAATAGCTTTGGCTTCGCTGTTGGCCAAACGGTACTCGATGGCATCCGGACCAAAGAGGGTAAAAAGGGGAATAGCGATTCCTCCGATCTTGTAGGCAGCTATGTGGGCGATGCCCGTCTCCGGACACTGAGGCAAAAAAATTCCTATCCGATCCCCGGCACAGATGCCGTATGCTTGCAGAGCATTGGAGAATTGATTTGATAGTCTTTTCAACTGCCAAAAGGTATATTTTTCTATCGGGCCGTCTTCATTTTCATAGATCAGAGCCAACCGGTACCGCTGATGCGCGTGTTTATCACAAACATCAACGCCCATATTGTAAAACTCGGGGATCTGCCACCTAAACGAGTTGTATACTTCCTCATAGGAATTTGCCTGTTTCAGCATAACAGTTACCTCCTATTTAATGAATCGCTATGCTCTGTCTTTATGTTGTCAGAAAAACCCCGATAAAGGCTTAAACCCTGTCATCTGCCCTTTACTCCTACCACAGCGTCATCGAATCCAAAAACAACTGCTTCAAATCCTCGGCACCGGCCGGACGCGGAGACAATTTTGTTACCCGATGCTGAGGCAAAGTTCCCTCAACGAGCTTATCCACGTCATCCAGCCCGTAACCCACCGCACCAAGTCCGTTGGGCATGCCGACTTTGCGCATCAAATCCAGGATTGCACCTGACAGCACTTCACCAGCATCTTCGGGATGCGCACCTGAAATATCCTGCCCCATCAGTTTGGCTGCATATAAATGTAATTCCGGATTTGCCGGCGCGGTAAACCTGAAAACCGCAGGTGCATTGAGGACAACCGCCATGCCGTGGGGAATCAGCGGGTGTCCGGATGGATAACCTTCCGGCACATAATCGCGAACCATCCCCGACACGGGATATGACATTCCGTGAGCCAGATGCACACCGCCGTTGCCGAATCCGATCCCGGCATAGGTTGCTGCCAGCAGAATGGCACCGCGTGCTTCGTCATGCGACGGGTCCTTGACAACGCGCACAAGGTTTTCTGCAATCATTTCAATTGCTTTTGTAGCCCAGATATCGCTGATGGGATTTGAGCCCTGGTAAGCAGGGCGCATTTTAGGGTGTTCGGGGGCTGGTCGCCGGTTATAGGGTAGCGCTGTTAAAGCTTCCAGCGCATGGGTTAATTGATCGAGGCCCGTACAGGCCGCCACCATTTTGGGAAGAGAACGCGTATTGTTGGGGTCGATAACTCCTTTCACCGGCCGCAGGGCACGATGGGCGATACCGGTTTTTGCATTCATTTCTAAAAAATCAAAAATGGCCACCCCGGTGGTTTCGCTGCCCGTACCGGCTGTCGTTGGAACAGCAACCAACGGTTTTAAGGGTCCCGGAATCGGTATTCCTCCGCCGATCGGTGGATTAACGTACGTCATGAAATCTGCCGGATAGGTGGAATACAGGTTGGCCACCTTGGCGGTGTCCATGCTGGAGCCGCCTCCAACGGCTATAAACCCGTCGAATTTACCGGCCTCTGCAAATTTTACGGCTTCTTTAAATGAAATATCCGTTGGTTCTACACTTGCCTGATCAAATAAGACGGTTTCGATACCGCTCTTTTGCAGCGATTCGAGTGCGACGAAAACCGCTTCGTTTTCAGTCATACCGGGATCGGTCACCACCATCACGCGGTGGGCGCCCTGCTCTTCCATGTCCCAGCCCACTTCCTGCGTAACGCCGGGACCGTATTTAATACTGGATGTGTCCATTGAAAAAGCCGTTTCTAGCTTCATAGCAGTTGCCTCCCATTTTATATTTCAATTTCATTTCAGGATATAGAATAAATAACCTAATCCAAAAATAATTGAAAGGGTTTTTCTATTTGATTCTTTGCTTGCAATGAACCACGGTCTGTTTTATTTAAAAGGAGTCATAAACTGAATTAAATCTCAGCCATGAAAATGGGTAATGCTAACGCCGTAATCGTTTAATCGCGACTGGAAAGCCGCTCCCACAGCGATAATGATATTGCGTGATCTAATCCATCAAAGTAATGGCGGATAGGAGTAATCTAACATGAACACGGAAACTATTCTAAAAGATAAGGCTGTTTTAATGGTGGATGACGAGCCGGATATCCTGGATTCCATTGCCGAGCAACTTGACATGTGCCGCATATACCGGGCGAAAGATTATGAGATTGCGCTGCAGCTGCTGGCTGCCTTAAAATTCGATATCGTCATCCTGGACGTAATGGGCGTCCGAGGTTTTGAACTGCTTAAAAAATCGGTGTCCAAGGGGTTTCCTACCGTTATGCTGACCGCGCATGCGCTGACACCGGAGGCCCTGAAAGAATCGATACATTTGGGGGCGGTGTCCTTTTTGCCAAAAGAAATGATGGCGGAGCTGGATACCTATCTGGCCGAAGTCATCACCGGGAGCAAAAAGATGGTTTGGAAAAACCTTCTCGATAAATTAGGTGATTATTTTGACCGGCAGTTTGGTCCGGACTGGAAAGAAAAAGATGATTTTTTCAAGAGGTTCGAAGAAGAATTAAATGAGACTAAAAAAGAAAGCCCATGATGCCGGCTATAGAGGCCATCTCAAAAATAGGATTTTGGTCCAAACTTGCGGCGGGGCCGCGTTTCATCCCGGAGGAATACTTGAGTATTTCGAGGACTTGAAACGAGGCACCAACAAAGACCTCCATGTTGTATAAATAACATGGCAAAGAATATCTAATGATCTGTAATTACTCTAATTTTCGAAAAATTGTTCTTTGAAAATCATATATGTGGCATCATCTTTGCTTAAGCTTTGCCTAAGCCGCCTTCTTTGTTCGATGGTCTTGGGGCTCATCTAATAGCACCAATT
>JAJRVC010000569.1 GCA_024277475.1 Deltaproteobacteria bacterium | reverse complement strand
CGCCGCTTTGCCGGCAAAGGATATGATGAACGACTATGGGGCCATGAACAAAGTTGCCCTTTTCGGCTTCCTGATTACCGCCGGCGTCATTGCCGCAACTCTGTCGTCGGCCATGGCATCTTTTCTGGGCGCACCACGCATCCTGCAGTCATTGGCCGCGGATCGTATTTTTCCTTTTCTCGTTCCTTTTGCCAAGGGTTCAGGACCTACTGCGAATCCCAGACGCGGCGTTTTACTGTCTGCCGGCATTGCCTACGCCACCGTGGCCTGGGGCCAACTTAACCTGATTGCGCCGGTAGTTTCGATGTTTTTTTTAATTTCCTACGGTCTTTTAAACTATGCCACCTATTATGAAGCACGGTCCCATAGCCCATCATTTCGCCCCCGATTTCGTTACTTCAACAAATGGCTCAGTTTAGCCGGTGCCCTGGCGTGTCTGGGCGTCATGCTGGCCATCGATATCACCGCCGGGATCGTGGCAGTTGCGGTGTTGTTCGGTATTTTTCAATATCTCAGACGCACTGCCGGTCCTTCCCGTTGGGCCGACAGCCGCAGATCACATCATCTTCAGCTTATCCGTGAGCACCTTCTGGCCGCCGCCGCCGAGCCGGAACATGCGCGCGACTGGCGTCCTCAGATTCTTGCATTTTCCGACAACCCCCAGCGACGCTCCCAGCTGCTTCGCTTCTCGTCTTGGATTGAAGGCGGCAGCGGACTCACAAGCGCCATCCAAATTTTGGAGGGCGGGGGGCTAAAAATGCGCAAACTGAAAGAGGAAGTCGAAGCCCTACTTCAGCGGGATATTCAAAAAGATAAGGCTCATGCATTTCCCCTAGTGGTGACGGCGCCGAATCTTCAAATCGGCATTCAAACAGTGATCCAGGCTTACGGCATTGGATCGTTAAAAGCCAACACCATTCTTCTCAACTGGCTTGGCAGCTCTCCTGCCAGAGTTTTGGGACTTGGTGAGCGGGAATTCGGCAGAAACCTTCGGGCCGTTCATCATTACGGCTGCAACCTTATCATATTGGATGTTAAAGCAGACAAATGGACTGCCTTGGAAGAATGCGACGGACAGGATCGGTGCATCGATGTCTGGTGGTGGGGCGATGCTACCAGTAGACTCATGCTTCTGATGGCCTACTTAATGACGAGAAATGAAAAATGGAGTAATGCGAAAATCCGTTTGCTGGCCGTAGCCGACGACAATGAAGAGGGACAAACCCTAGCAGGACTCGAAGAGATGCTCGAAGAAGTGCGCGTTGAAGCAATTCCTGAATTAGTTAAAGACGTCGATGCCGACACGCTCGCGGAATATTCGGCCGATTCTTCCCTTGTTTTTCTTCCATTTCGCATCAGCGATAACCGGGTCTTAGACCCCTTCGGCAATCCCATGGAAAATACGCTCTTCCTTTTACCGCTGACCGCGATGGTTCTGGCCGCTGAAGATATCGATCTGGATGCCGAACCGGAAGAAGGCAAGGCCGGTGAAATGGCGCAAACCCTGGACGACCTTGAAGACGCCCGAAAAAAAGCACGGGCGGCGGAAAAAGAGGCCGCTGAAGCTGCCAGGGCCGCGGAAAAGGCTAGAAAAAAAGTTGAAGCTATAGCAACAGATCCTGAAGGCGTTGATGAGGAAGCCAAAGCAAAAGCAAAAAAATCAGCCGAAGAAACCGAAAAGCAGGCAACTAAAATGACCCGCAAAGCAGCCAAGGCAGCAGCCAAAGCTGAAATCGCCGCCCGGGAAGCTAAAGCCTCCGGGCTATTGCCCGAGCAATCCGAAGAGGAATAGGAGAGTATCTTCTAATCGTCCTACCCTTCCTGAACACTCGTGTGAAACTTCATTAAGCCGCTTGGCTACCGGCAACCGGGTTCGCAAGAAACATCGCCTGGCCAGAACAGTGAATTGATTGAACGTCGAACATCGAACGCCCAACGTCGAACTTCAAATATTGATATTCGCGTTTCTATCCGTGTTCATCCGTGTCCAGTTTTTTACAGCTTTGCAACCCTTCCCAACTTCATAGGCCTTATCATGGGAATCTCCGCTCTTCGTTCGATCACCCGCATGGTTTTCCATTTCCCACTTAAAAATCGCAGATAAAAGACAACGCCGAGCACGGTGATATAAGCCGTGGCAAATACCCAGGCGACCATCAGACCTAATTTAAAAACAACTACGGCCAGATATACCGGCACAATAAACAGGAAAGCCGATAAAAGCACGGTTATCAGCATCACATAGCGGGTATCCCCTGCCCCTTTGATGGCGGAACAGAATATGATGTTCATGGTATCAAATATCGAGTATACCGCTACGAAACGCAGCAGAATAATACTTTTCCCATAGATTTCGGAAAACTCACCAGGATCCGCCCGCATGGCAAATGGTGCCACAAAGACATCGGGTACCAGGACATAGGCCGCTGCAATGCTGAGCATGTAAACCAGGGTCAGATGAAATCCGGAGTAGACAACCCTCTGGGCACGGTCAGGTTTATCCCCTCCCAGATACTGTCCGACAAGCACGGATACGGCGATACCGCATCCGATCATGGGCATAAATGCCAGGGTATTGATATTAAAGGCGATATTAGTCGACGCAAGGCTCGCAACTCCCAGGCGGCCGACCAACAGAACAAAGGCCGTAAAACCGGCCATCTCCAGAAAAAACTGAACCCCGGAAGGAAATCCGTAACGTAACAGCCGCACAAACAGGTCTCTTTCCAGCCGCCACCCTTTGATAGTATGGAAAGTGTCGTTATTAGAACCGCCGCATAACAGGACAAAAAACATCAATAACGAAAATATTCCCGCCACAACCGTAGCAATACCCGCCCCTCTGATGCCTAGCTCGGGAAAGCCCCAATGACCAAAAATAAGGGCATAATCCAGGACCAGATTCACAACCGTGGTCACCACATTGACCCACAGCACGGGCCAGGTCTTTCCCCTGCCGCTGAAAAATCCTGACAGGGCATAGGATGCGGCGTAGGCACCGCCGCCCAGACACAGGATTTCAAAGTACGCCACCTCGTTTTGCTGAACCAGCAGGCTGTGTCCAACCAGGCGGAAGACAGGCTCGGCTAAGGGAATGGCGCCCAGCATCAAAATCCCTCCAAACAACGAGATATAGACACCTTGCCAGAGCACGGGGCCGATACTGTGATATCTTCCAGCCCCATAGTATTGAGCGACAAAAGTGCTCAGATAGCCCGCCGTACCCATGAAAATACTTGTCATTGAAAAATTCAGCATCCCGGCCGGCATTGCCGCCGCAATGGCCTCCGGCGAGTACCAGCTCAGAAACATGCGGTCCACAAAGTGCTGGATCGACCAAGTCGCTGTGCTCAGAATCAAAGGAATCGCAACAACAAGAACTTCCCGGTATCCGCCGGATCTGTTCCACCGCGTTTTCAGGTTTTGCATCAACTGCTGCCTATATACTGAGAGGTTCCAAGTTCAGGGTTCAAGGTT
>JAJRVC010000568.1 GCA_024277475.1 Deltaproteobacteria bacterium | reverse complement strand
GGGCATTCCGGCCATCCGGGAAATGAAAGGGCGGATTATTTAGCCACCTCTGCCATCAAGCAGGGGTAGGGGTGGGCCGGGTTGTGGGTTGTAGGGTTCTGGGTTGTGGGTTCAGGGTTCAGGGTTCAGGGTTCAGGGTTCAGGGTTCAAGGGTTCTGGGTTCAAGGGTTGTAGGGTTCAGGGTTCAGGGTTCAGGGTTCTGGGTTCAGGGTTCAGGGTTCTGGGTTCTGGGTTCTGGGGTTCAGGGGTTGTAGGGTTCAGGGTTCAAGGGTTCAGGGTTCTGGGGTTCAGGGTTCTGGGGTTCAAGGGTTCTGGGTTCAAGGAGTCCGGAATCTGTGAACGATTACAAGTAAAATGAGCCCGGCGATTTAAGTTGCAGGGCTCTCCTGGTTCGCTGGATTTATTTCTAAACTGAGTGGTTGCAGGTTCAGGGTTCAAAGGTTGCAACCGATGGATACCGCGCCAAATATTAATCAGAATCTGGAATTCCCGTCCTACCCCATTGAGTGAAGTCGGATTAATAGCCAGATAAGGACACGATCCAATTGATGCGGGCTGTCTGTTTTTTTTCAACCCTGAACGTTGAACCCCGAACCTGTCAACCGATATCACTCTTTCTTTAAGGTTTCGATCTCTTCTTTGAGTTCATCGATCTCTTTTTTGTATTTTTCAACATCTTCTTCAGGTTCGGAATCATTTACCGGGGTTTCCGCTTCTTTCCAGGTGTCTTTGAGCTCATCAACACCCAGGTAAATGGCCAGAGCACCACCGAGCAAAAGCATCACAGGAATGGTACCGGCTAAAACGGTCAGGAATTGAGGAAACCAGGCTACAATCCCGATCAAACCCAAAATCACTGCGATTGCGCCGCCAACTAACGTCTTCATATAACCATGACCTCCCTTCATTTTAGTTAATAGTGTGTTAAATGGAAAAACTATCAAAAAGCTAGATGGGAAATACCATAATATCGTGGGTAACGCAAGCCAATAAATTATTGCAAACCATACACTATTCTGTTAATCAAAAGGGAAAAACTTTCCCTACGGATTCCAATCATGCCAAAAAAGGAAAAGCCCGCGCAATCCGGTGGGATATTATCCCGCTGGATCAGCAAGCTTTTGCAGGGCTCCCCTGATCATTATACCTGTTTCCTTCCACGGGACATCGGCAGTTTTTCAAATCTGGTTCTGAAGCTCTTTTACTCCGGAATTAAATCAGATGAAGAGCAGCTGAGGGTTGTTCAACGGCTTAATAAAAATGCGATTGTGGTGTTTGTCACCAAATACCAAAGTAATTTTGCATACCTTTTCTATTATAATCGATACCGTGAAAAAAATCTGCCGTTCCCCCAGATTGGTTTCGACTACAAAGTGATTCTCTGGCAACCGGTGTCACGCATTCTCAGGATTTTGTTTGCCAAGCTGATTTTCCTCCTTCGGCATCGGGCACTACCCAACCCTTATGACCGTGGGTATCTCAAGCAGGAATTAATCAACGGTCGCTGTGGGTTTTTATCGCTGGTCGGTAAAAAGAATTTCTACCGCCGATTTATCAAGGCCCAAATTGATCCGGTTCATTATCTCATCGACATGCAAAAGTCTATTGACCGACCGATTTACCTGATACCGCAGTTGATGTTTTTCAGCAAAGCCGCTCGTCGCGAGAACCCGACTTTGATCGATATGCTGTTCGGACCTGAAGACAAGCCCGGTAATATCAGACGCCTGTATACTTTGACCAAAAACCCCGGCAGGGTTTTTGTGGAAGTGTCCGACCCATTAAATCTGAAACACTACCTGCAGTCCGCCCAAATCCGGCATCAATCCACGGACTATCAGGCCCTGGTGCTGCGCCGCGATCTGGTGGTACGGTTAAACCGGCACCGTCAAAGCATCACCGGACCTACTCGAAAATCCAGAGAGGAGTTGAAAGAGAGTATTCTGACCTCCGGACGTTTTCAGCGATTCATGAATACCTATGCGGAAAACCGAAAAATCTCGATCCAGGAGGTTCGCCGTAAAGCGGATTTGCTCCTAAAAGAAATCGCCGCTAATTATAAGCCGGGTTTCATAAAGATTGCGGCGGTGATTGTGGCCTGGATTACCCGCACCATGTTCGATGGGGTTGCAATCAATCATGAGGTTCTCAATAAAGTCAAAAATATGTCTCACAAGGGTCCCCTTGTCCTGATCCCCTGTCACAAGAGCCATATTGATTACCTGATCCTTGATTACGTCCTGTATGACAATAATATGCAGGTGCCCCATATCGCGGCGGGGAAAAATCTTTCATTCTGGCCCCTCGGTCCTTTGTTTCGCAACGTTGGAGCCTTTTTCCTGCGGAGGTCTTTTGCCGGTGCGGTGCTCTACTCAAGGGTTTTCGCTGAATATATCCACAGGCTGATGGAAGAAGGCTATAATATCGAGCAGTTTATCGAGGGCGGTCGAAGCCGCACCGGCAAACTACTTATGCCGAAGCTGGGTTTGCTGTCCATCCTCATCAGCGCCTTTAAAAACGGTGCATGTGATGATATGATTATTGTGCCGATCTATATCGGGTATGACAGGATTATCGAAGAAAAATCCTACCTGCACGAACTGGGTGGCGGTCAGAAAGAACCCGAAAATTTTTTTCAGATAATTCGAGCGCGTAAATTCCTCAAAAAACGATACGGCAAAATATATATTCAATTCCATGAGCCCATATCCCTGAACCAGTTGTTAAACCGGTACAATCAGCCTTTGGGGCAGATGACTTCCAAAGAAAAAAATGCCCTGATTCGCAACCTGGGCTATCGGGTGTTGAACGCCATCAACCGGGTAACAGTGGTAACACCGCATGCCGTGGTTGCCAGTGCGATTCTCAATTTTGCTAAAGAAACATTTTCTTTCAGCGAGTTGCTCGATGTCAATGCGATCTACCTGAAATATCTTTCAGTCCAGAATGCCAAGCTGGCCGACACTCTTGTTTCCGATAGAATCCGGGCCTTTGAGCAGGTCATTGAATCCTATTCCCAGAGAAAATTCATCGAAAGGATCGACAAAGATAAAAAGGAAAAAGATGCTGAGAAATATTTTTTAATCAAGGAAGACAGGCGGCTTTCCCTTGAATATTACAAAAACAATTGTATTGCATTTTTCATTCCGGCGGCCTACACTGCGATGACAATCCTGCAGAAAGATACCTTCCGGTTTTCCGCCCCCGAGTTGCATGCCGGATATGCATTCTGGCAGGATTTTTTCAAATATGAGTTTGCCCATGATATGGATAGCGGCCCCGGATTTAACGTAAGGAAAACCATCAAGGCCTTCATTGACGAAGGCATTGTGATTCCCCATCAAACCCTTCCCGACACTTACGATGTTACCCCGTCAGGCTTTCGCAAACTAAAGCTGTTTGCCCTTTTTCTTAAAACCTTTTTAGAGTCCTATTGGATCGTGCTCAACTACTTCATGCGTAACCCGCAAAACCCGGTCAAACCTAAAGATCACATGAAAAAAATAACCAACCGGGGAAATCGTATGTATAGGCGTAAAGAAATCGATCGCAAGGAGGCCCTGTCCAAAGTCAGCTATCAAAATGCCGTTTATTTTTTCACCAGATGCGGGATAAAAGGAACCGAGGACACCGAGAAAATCAGCACATATGCCGCTGCCATCCAAAATGCACTCAAACATTTACAACCATGAAAGCACTGATCCTATCCGCAGGTTATGGAACCCGTTTAAAGCCCTATACCGACCATACGCCGAAAGCCTTGTTTCCCATCGCCGGTCGTCCCCTGCTGGATGTCATCATCGGCCAACTGCAAAAAGCCGGCTGCAAAGCAATTATCATAAATACCCATCATTTACATCACAAAATCGAAGCGTTTCTTGCGGCCCAAAATTACAACCTTGAGGTATGTACACGTTATGAACCGAAAATTCTCGGCAGCGGAGGTGCTATTAAAAATGCAGCTGATTTCTGGGATAACCAGCCTTTTATGGTGGTCAATGCCGACATCGTCGCCGATATTGATTTGAAACAAGTTTATAACGATCATTGCCGCCATCACCCGCCGGCTACCCTGGTGCTCTGTGACGATCCCCGGTTTAACAGTGTTGCCGTCAAACAAAACAAGTGGATTACAGGGTTTTACAATCAAAGGGATGGCTACTTTAGCCCGGCGGACAACCTGCTGACATTTACCGGCATCCAGGTTCTGGAACCTTACGTTCTGGATTATATACCGGAGAACGCTTTTTCCAGCAGTATCGATGCGTTTAAAAAAATACTGGCGGACGGCAAAAAACTGAGGGCCGTTATTACATCAGGGGATCGATGGCAGGATATCGGGACACCGGAAAGCTATCGGCGGGCAGCCATCGACAAGGCCTGGCCTAAAGCTTTCCAGCGGGCTTTCGCGGACTCTCCCGGCAGGCGGATTCACCGGCAGAAGCTCAAAGGGGACGGGTCCCAGAGGCAGTGGCACCGCCTGAAAGCGGTACATCGATCCATCATCATGGTTGATCACGGTATCCGGCAAACGGCGATGACATCGGAGGTCGATTCTTTTGTTTGCCTGGGGCGGCATCTATACCGCCAGGGTGTGTCCGTACCGAAAATTTACTTTTACGATACTTTCAGCGGACTGGTTTTCCTGGAGGATTTAGGGGATGTCCACCTGCAGCAAATCGTGCAGTCAAAAAAGGACTCGACGGTTATCCGCCTGTACAAATCGGTTATTGAGCAGCTCATTAAATTATCTTACAAGGGGGCCGATAAATTTGACCGAACCTGGACCTATCAGACTCCTGACTACAACCAGGAGCTGATACTTGAAAAAGAGTGCCGCTATTTTCTGGAGGCTTTTTTAAACGGATATCTAAAATTAAAACAGAGCTTTGAAGATTTTAAAACGGATTTTAGCGCACTGGCGGGAAAAGCCCTGCAGTATCCAACCCTGGGGTTCATGCACCGGGACATGCAGTCGCGAAATATCATGGTTAAAGGCGCCGATATTTATTTTATTGATTTCCAGGGCGGCCGCATCGGTCCGATTCAATATGATCTTGCCTCCCTGTTGATCGACCCTTATGTTGAATTGCCGCACGCCGTCCAGGCTCAATTGCTGGACTACAGCATCGAGATGCTGGCAGGGGTAACCGAGCTGGAACCCGAAAAATTTCGTTCCTGCTATCACTATTGCACGTTAACCCGCAATCTCCAGATCCTTGGTGCCTTCGCACACCTGAGCAGGGTCGAAGGCAAAAAACATTTTGAAAGATACATACCGGCGGCGGTGAGATCCCTGAGATCCAATCTCGCCGCTGAGGGTCAAGGGGAATTTCCCGTTTTAAGCGCCATAACCGGCAAGATTTGCCAGCACTTGAAAATTAAATAGTACACAGAATGTCAGCCAAGATGGCGAATAAAAATTTTCGGCCTGTGCGGTTAACTGGGTCGGGAATGGACATAACTTGGGCTATTAGATCTCTCACAGAGCCCACAGAGTACGCAGAGAAAAATCAAAAAGCTTTGTGATCTCTGCGAGATAACAAGAAAGGTAAACCTTTGCGTTCTTTACGCCTTTGCGGTGAATAAAAAAAAATTCCGCTAATCATTTTACTGCACTGATAGAAAAATGGAGACAAAAAGATGGACCCAATCAAAGTCATGGTCAATGGACTACCGGGCAATGTATCCCGCCTAGTGGCCGAACAAATTTTGAAAGACGAACGATTTGAACTGATACCCCACTCGCTGACCGGCCCTGAAATCCGGGAGTCCGAATACTGCCTCGAGGCCCTCACTCTGAAGCTCATTCAGCCGGATAAAAGGGTCTCGCGAATCGAGGAGGTCAAAAAATCCCATGGGGGGTTTTTGAGTGTGGATTACACTCATCCGTCGGCAGTCAATGCCAACGCCGAATTTTACAGCGGTTACGGATTGCCGTTTGTGATGGGTACTACCGGTGGGGACCGTAAAAGGCTTGAGGAAACCGTGATTTCATCATCCATCGCAGCAGTTATTGCGCCCAACATGGCCAAACAAATTGTCGGCTTTCAGGCCATGATGGCCTATGCGGCCAATACCTTTCCGGGTTTATTTGAAGGGTATTCGCTCGAGATCCGGGAAAGTCATCAAAAAGGGAAAGCGGACACCAGCGGCACGGCCAAAGCCATGGTCGGATATTTCAACGAATTGGGCGTTTCCTTTTCGAAGGATCAAATCGTTAAAATACGGGATCCCGAGGTTCAAAAAAAACAAATGGGCATTCCTGAACAGCACCTGGCCGGCCACGGCTGGCACACCTACACCCTGGTTTCGGAAGATCAGACAGTCCGATTTGAATTCATTCATAACGTCAACGGCCGTATGGTTTATACCCGCGGCACGCTGGATGCTCTTTTATTTCTGTCAGTAAAAGTGAAGGCAGGTGTCAAAGGCAAGATGTTTACCATGATCAATGTTTTAAAAGGCCTTCAGAATGACGATTGAGGAACTTTGGAAATTCGTCAAAAACGACAACGGTCTTGGTCCTTTTCGAATAAGGATTCGCCTTCAACCGCACTGCTGTATACGAATGGATTGTGCATAGCAACCTGATTATACTGAGAATAAGTTTATCCCAGGTGCTTTATATATTATACGGTGGGTATAATTGTTAAGGAATATTATACCGAACGAGAATTTAACACACGTATAATTGATGCTGCTAAACATTTGGGCAGCCCTCATCTTTTTGGTTCGGTTCCCCAAAAGGTCATGGTGGATAATCTCAAGTCCGCTGTGCTGAAGCGCACAGTGGGACATGCTCCGGTATTTAATCCCAAATATTTTGACTTTGCCCAGCACTATGGGTTCAATGGTCCATTTAACTAACAATTTAATATTTCACAATAAAATATCAAAATTTTGCTGTTTTTTTTAAAAACGATTTTTTTCGAAAGTTACTCTTTTTTACCTACAGATTTTCCAGAGAAGCCTATAATAAGATAATCTAATTTTTTTGAATCCTCATTTATTTCTCCTTGCTTAACGATTTTTGATCTAAAATATGACGGTTGCGAAAAGGCTTTGATTCATTTTCGCAGTGACCATAAGAATGCGTTTATAGTAGACAATGCTTCGTCGAAGGCCTTTTTTGGATCATCCGATTCAGCAATCCACAAAAGGGTTTCATTGTTCGCCCCTGAAATGGCGTGTGTCAATGGTTCTATTGGTAGAGGCTTGATGATTCCCTTATCAATAAGTTCCTTGAGATGAGATCTCAGGATGCCAAGGGTTTTCTCTTCATCGGTCTTGCGCCATGTAGCCCAACCTAAAACTACAGGTGCATCGATGAGAACAATTTGTTGAAGCTCTGAATCTAAGCATGCTTCAAGAAAAACACGGTTACATGAAATAAGCTTATCCCAAATAGATAAGCCGCTCTTATCCACCTTAATGAGTCGATTGGCAATTTCTGCCTGAACGTCATTAAAAACAGACAGGAATAGCCCTTTTTTCCCATCAAAGTGGTGATATAGCGCCCCGCGAGTCACCCCGGCTTCTCGAACGACATCCTCTAAAGCAGTGTTTGAATATCCCCGAGTCCTGAAGAATTTTCTTGCAATAGCAACCAGGTGGGCTGCGGTTTTCTGGCCGTTCTCGACTTTAGAGAGGGGTTTTGCCATCAGTTTGTTATGCTTATAAATTCGGCCACTTAACCTTGCATTCATTCCCATTCAGAGGATAGAATTCTTGAAAGTTAATGCTATGATTTTTTTAAAACTTCTCTTTTTTCTTGACGAAAGTAGCATGCATACAGTATGTATGTCAAGAAAAAATTCTTAAAGGTGGACTTTTTAGAGAGTTACCTTAGAAGCCTGGCATAGAATAATGGAGGTTAACGCTACAGGGGTTTTTCTTGGGACCAAATTTGCCGTACTATCGATGAAGGGTAATGGTGAACTATGTTCCATTATCAACCGCTCATCTGTCGCAGGACAGATAGGAGACAAAAAAAGGAACAAAAGAACTTCACCCCCTGGGTATAGGAGAGCCTATTGATGTTGCATACTTGGATCTTTTCCTCGCTTCGGATGAATCCAAGTGGATCACCGGGGGGGAGTTCAATATGGATGGAGGATTTACCACTCAATAGATATTTTTTAATAATATTACCCAGCAATTTTATCATTAGGAGGTAAAGATGGGAAATAACAAGCCATTCATTCACCCATACATCCCAAACTCTGCACCTGCAATCAAGGAGCATATGCTGAAAGAGATAGGGATCAAAGATGTGGAAGAGATCTATAAAGAGATCCCTGACTACTTGAGAATTAAAGGGGAAATGAATCTTCCTGAACCTTTTCTCTCTGAGCATGAACTTAAGCGGCATGTTAAGGGATTTCTCTCAAAGAATAAGAGCTGTGAAGACTATCTGAGTTTTCTCGGTGGGGGTTGTTGGCAGCATTATGTACCCTCAGTTTGTGATGAAATCATTAGCCGTTCGGAATTTCTTACCGCATACGGAGGAACAGCCTATTCTACCTATGGCAGAATGCAGGCCCAATTCGAGTTTCAGAGCCTTATGGGTGAACTTGTCGGAATGGATGTGGTCAGTGAGGGTAGCTACAGTTGGGGAACCGTCGCGGGGAATGCCATCCGCATGGCATCCAGGATGACAGACAGACGCGAGGTTATGATACCAAAGTCAGTGGGTCCCGAAAGGTTGGCGACTATAGGCACTTTCTGCAAATCGATTCCAGAAGAAAATGGCATTCAGATAACGTTAATTGATTACGATGAAAAAACAGGATTAATGAATCTTGAGGATCTAAAGCAGAAAATATCACCCACTACCGCTGCCGTATATTTTGAAAACCCCACATATCTGGGCTCAATGGAATCTCAAGGGGATGCAATTTCCAGAATCGCCCATGAAAATGGGGCGGAAAGCATTGTTGGTGTTGATCCAATCTCTTTGGGTGTACTGGCCCCTCCCTCTGACTATGGCGCAGATATAGTTGTTGGCAATGCACAGCCTTTAGGGGTTCATATGCATTACGGGGGAGGTCTATTCGGATTTATCGCCAGTCGCGATGAGGAAAGATATATTTCTGAATACCCTTCCTGGCTCATAAGTATAGCTGAAACAATAAAAGAGGGTGAGTACGGGTTTGGGTTCACCAAATTTGAGAGGACCTCATATATAGGAAGGGATAAATCCAAAGATTTTTTGGGAACGGTATCCGGTCTCTGGACCATTGCGGCTGCTGTTTATATGTCACTGATGGGCCCCAAGGGTTTTCAGGAGATCGGAGAGACGATAATACAACGTGCCCATTATGCAATCAATGCCCTGTCAGAACTTCCAGGCGTCAAAGTGCTTTTTCCGGAGAACACCTTTAAAGAATTCGTCGTGAATTTTGATGGTACCGGAAAAACCGTAGAGAGTTTAAACAAAACGCTCATAGATTATCAAATCTTTGGTGGAGTAGATCTTTCAAAAGATTTTCCTGAGTTGGGCAACAGTGCCCTTTATTGCGTTACGGAGATTCATAGCAGAGGAGATATTGACAAACTTGTGGTTTCCTTGAAGGAGGTTATGGAAAAATGAAAACCCTGCCTAAAGTAAGAGAATACCATTCCCCGGTCTGGAATGAACCGATCATCATTGAGATGGGCCGAAAAGGAGAGAGGGGGATACTCATTCCTGAGACGGAAGAGGGGATTAAGACGAAGGTGGGAGATGCAGATTCTCTCATTCCTGAAAAAATAAGGCGAAAAGAAGCTCCAAGGCTTCCTGAATTGGGTCAGCCCCAGGTGTTGAGACACTTTCTACGCCTGTCCCAGATGTGTCTGGGAATGGAGACTAATATTGATGCTGAAGGCACGGCAACCATGAAATACAGCCCGAAAGTAAATGAGGCCATCGTGCGTTCACCTGAGATGGCGGAGATTCATCCTCAACAAGACGAAGATACAGTCCAAGGGATCCTGGAGATTATTCATAGCCTCGATCTTTTTCTGAGAGAGATCTCTGGTATGGACCGATTCACTTTTCAACCACCAGGTGGTTCAATGGCCACATTTACAAACGCAAATATCCTCAGGGCCTTTCACGCGGATAATGGCAAGGCAGCTCAAAGAGATGAGGTTATTACAACTATCTTTTCGCATCCATGTAATGCAGCTACATCAGCGACTGCTGGCTTCAAAGTCATCACATTAATGCCTGCTAAAGATGGGTATCCGGATTTTGACGCCCTTAAATCAGCGGTATCCAACCGTACGGCCGGGCTGATGATAACTAATCCGGAGGATACAGGCATATATAATCCTCGAATCAAAGAGTTTACAGATGTGGTCCATGAAGCAGGTGGGCTCTGTTTCTATGATCAGGCAAACGCCAATGGCATCCTGGGTATAACCAGGGCAAAGGAGGCTGGATTTGACGCATGTCATTTCAATCTCCACAAGACGTTCTCATCTCCCCATGGCAGTTTCGGGCCTGGTTGTGCTGCATACGGAGTCAGGGAAAAGCTGGCAAAGTATTTACCCAAGCCTGTTGTCATAAAGGAGGGTGAAAAATATCATCTCGATTATGACAGACCCGAAAGCATTGGCAAGGTCAGGGAGTTCCATGGAAATATACCTGCTGTCTTAAGGGCCTATGCCTGGATAATGAGTCTTGGTTCTGAGGGTCTACTGGAAGTAGCTCGGACTTCGGTACTCAACAACAACTACCTTACCAAGATACTGGAAAATATTAAGGGTATAACCAGATACTATGCGCCTGGAAGGTTCCGCATAGAGCAGGAGAGGTGGAGTTGGGAAAAGCTGGCAGATGACACGACGGTCGGGAGCTTGGATATACAACGGAGAATAGTTGATTATGGTATACAATCTTTCTTTCCCAGCCATCACCCCTGGATTGTCCCGGAACCCATGACCCCTGAATTCTGCGAATCATATTCCATAGATGACATGGAATACTGGTGTGCCGTGCTTAAAAAGATTTCAGATGAATCCTACTCTGATCCAGACTTTGTGAAAACCTCTCCACACCGCGCACCAATCCATCTTGTAAAATATGAAGACTTAAATAATCCAAAGAAGTGGGCCAACACATGGAGGGCTTATCTGAAGAAAAGTGATGGAAGTTAAGAAAAAGATAGGGCTCATTGTCAATCCTATCGCCGGAATGGGAGGGAAAGTAGGGCTAAAGGGAAGTGATGGACAAGAAATAATTACGAAAGCCAAATTTCTTGGCGCGCGCCCTGAATCAGCCAAAAGGGCTGTTGATGCACTTAGTCGGCTTGTTCCTCTTAAGGAAAGTCTAGAAATTATTACATATCCCTATGATATGGGAGAAGAGGAGGCAAAAGCGTGTGGCTTCGACCCCATGGTTGTCGGTAAGATAATAAAGGGAAAGAGCACCGAGGAGGACACAAAGAAGGCAGCCAATGATATCCTCCGACTGGGAGTTGACCTTCTTCTTTTTGCAGGCGGAGACGGCACTGCCAGGGATGTTTATAGTGTGATAAGCGATAATCTTCCTGTCCTTGGAATTCCAAGCGGGGTTAAGATCCATTCCGCGGTCTATGGTTCGAGCCCTAGAAAAGCCGGTGAGCTGGCCGCATTGTTTTTGACAGGTACGTCATCTGAATTCTGTATCAAAGAAGCAGAGGTAATGGATATTGATGAGCAGTCCTTTAGGGAAAATATGCTCTCTGCCAGATTGTTCGGTTACCTGAAAATTCCATATATTAAAAGGTTGGTACAAAGCGCCAAGGCCGGTGGTTGCGCCGGGGAACAACAAGCACTGAATGCAATTGCGGCTGATGTAATCAATAATATGGCGGAGGATTATCTATATGTTATTGGTCCTGGGACAACGACAAAAACTGTTATGGATAATTTGGGACTTGAGAATACGTTATTAGGTGTGGATGCCGTAACCAACAGGGAACTTGTTGGATCAGATCTAAACGAGTCCCAGTTGCTCGAACTGCTGAAGGGGAAAAGGGCAAAGATTATCGTTAGTATAATAGGGAGCCAGGGATATATATTCGGAAGAGGGAACCAGCAGATAAGCGCAGAAGTCATTGAAATTGTAGGAAGGGAAAATATATTTGTTTTAGCAACTATGGAAAAAATAACGACCCTTAAGGGGGCTCCCCTTTTGGTAGATACTGGAGATACTAAGGTTGATAAAATTCTAAGTGGGTATATGCAGGTAATAAGTGGGCTTGGGGAAAGGATTATGCTTAAAGTGGACTCGTGAAACCCAAATCAGCATCTTGAGTGCTGTTATTTATAATATTCATATTTCAATTCCCAAATTCCTGAATTCAACGAGTGTCCAATTTTCATGCAAACGATATGGATTCTATTAATACCAACAACTTTTCCAACAAAGGTAATTTATGCCCCAAAGGAAGGGCAGGGCTGGAATATTTAAACAGCCCGGATCGCTTGAAGTACCCTCTGAAAAGAGTCGGAGAAAGAGGCCGAGAAAAATGGGCTAGAGTTTCTTGGGATGAAGCGCTGGAATTCACCGCTGAATCTTTGAATAAAGCAAAAAGAGAAGACGGGCCTGAATCTGTGGCGATGATTCATGAATACGCCAGCAAATAATCATGACCATAGTCTTCACATTTAAAAATGTAAGCGTCAATGTAAATGTTTATGCATGTATCTGAATCGACATTTTACTTTGGCCCGCATCATCGCAAAACAAAGCGTTTTAGCCAGGCAATATGCGGCAGATTCATGTAAATATGTTTGAACTCCAAGATGAGTTTCTGATCGGACTTCTGAAACCTTCATTTTCCTACAACATGCAGTCAGATAAAAACCGATAAGGACCTAAACAAGAAAATTAAAAAAAACGACCGAATTCCTTAATTCGTCATTCGTCATTCGTCATTCGTCATTTGTCCGACAACCTCATAGGCTTTTTCCAGCGCCTGATCCAGTTTTTGCGGCTGGTTCCCGCCGGCCTGCGCCATATCCGGCCGGCCCCCACCCTTACCGCCGACCACAGTGGCAACCCGGGTGACAATATTGCCGGCATGATATCGATCGGTGAGATCTTTGGTGACGACGGCAATCAGCATGACCTTGGCGCCGGCGGTGCTTCCCAGGACCACAATACCGGACTTGATTTTGTTTTTGAGCTGATCGGCCAGATTCCTCAAGGCGGCCGGCGTTTCCACCGATACTCTTTGGGCCATCATTTTAACACCGTTTATAGATTTAACGGTTTCCCCGGATGCATCTGTTTTTTCTGTGGCCAGCCTGGTTTTCAGATGATCCACCTCTTTTTCAAAGGCTTTGATATCCAACATCATTTTTTGGATCCTGCGGGGAACAGCTTCCATTTTCTCCTTTAATAGATGAGCCGTATCCTGTAAAATTCTCGATGTATTCTGGGTGTATGCCAAAGCCTTCTCGCCGGTTAAAGCCTCAATTCGCCGGACTCCCGACGATACGCTGGATTCACTGACAATTCTGAAAAGACCGATATCGCCGGTTCGGCCGGTGTGAGTTCCACCGCAAAGCTCTTTGCTGAAATTCGTCAGGGAAACGACACGCACACGATCGCCGTATTTTTCTTCAAATAGTGCTGTAGCACCGGAATTAAATGCTTCATCCGCATCCATTTCCTGGGTGTCCGTTGCTACGTTTTCACGGATATGCTGGTTGACGAGGCGTTCGATGGTATCCAGGGTATCGCTTTCCACCAGGGAAAAATGCGTGAAATCAAAGCGCAGTCTGTCCGGTGCCACCAGGGAGCCGGCCTGTTTGACATGCTCTCCGAGGACCTGACGCAACACTGTGTGCAGAATATGGGTGGCGGTATGATTCAAGGAAGTGGCCTGTCGTCCGGCACCGTCCACCTGCAGGCTGACCGCCGCCCCTTTTTGGATCTGTCCGGAAATCACTTTACCTTTGTGGATTATCAGTCCGGTGGGATCTTTAATTGTGTTCAGCACGGCCATTTCAAAATCGCGTCCGGTTATCGTACCGGCATCACCGATCTGTCCGCCGGCTTCTGCGTAAAACGGGGTGATCTCCGTGACGACTTCAATTTGTTGGTCCTGGCCGGTCTCGGTGATTTCATGGCCGTCTGCCACCATAACCAGTATTTTTGAGTCAGCGGTCAGGGTCCGGTATCCCACGAACTCGGGTTTGACCCCCCGGGCTGAAAGGTTTTTATAGGCATCGCAGATTTCGTCAAAGGTCGCCACAGACCTGGATCGGGTCCGCTGCCGCTCCATGGCCTGATCAAATCCGGCCATGTCAAGGCTCATATTTTCATCCCGGATGACGTCCTGCACGATATCCACCGGGAATCCGTAAGTGTCGTACAATTTGAAGATGACATCGCCGGGTACACGGTTGCTGCCGTCGGCTTTAATCTCTGCCAGGGAATCGTTTAAAAGTTTCAAACCGGTATCCAGGGTTTCCAGAAACCTGATCTCTTCATTTTTAATGACCTTGGTGATAAAAGCAGAGGCCTCGGAAAGTTCGGGATAGGCCGGCTTCATGATGTCAAACACCACCTCGGCTGTTTGGTAGAGAAACGGCCGGTTGAGTCCGATGTTGCGCCCGTAACGAATCGCTCGCCGCATGATTCTGCGCAGCACATATCCCCGTCCCTCGTTTGAGGGCAGAATGCCGTCTCCGATAAGAAAAGCGGCTGCCCGGCTGTGATCGGCAATCACTTTCAGAGCCACATCGGTTTCATGGGATTCACCCAGGTTTCTTTCAGCCAGATTTTCAGCCTTTTCTATGATCGGCCGGAGAAGATCGGTGTCATAATTGGTCGGTACATTCTGAAGGATCGTCACCATGCGTTCAAGCCCTAAACCGGTGTCGATGCTCGGTTCAGGCAGCGGCGTCATGACCCCGGAAGCATCACGGTTAAACTGCATAAACACCAGGTTCCATATTTCCAGATACCGATCGCAGTCGCAGCCGGCGGTACACTCCGGCCGGCCGCAGCCGTATTGCTCACCGCGATCAATCAGAATCTCCGAACACGGTCCGCACGGTCCCGTATCGCCCATGGACCAGAAATTATCCTCCTCACCCAATCTCACGATGCGGCTTTCGGGCAGGCCAATCATTTTATGCCAGAGGTCATAGGCGTCATCATCATCAAGGTAAACCGATGCCCATAGCTTGTCAGCCGGCAATCCATATCCATTGGTCAAAAGGTCCCAGGCGAACTCTACGGCGCGTTTTTTGAAATAATCGCCGAAAGAAAAGTTGCCGAGCATCTCAAAAAATGTGTGGTGTCGGGCCGTATAGCCGACATTCTCCAGGTCATTGTGTTTGCCGCCGGCTCGAACGCATTTTTGGGAGGTGGTTGCCCGGACATAATTTCTTTTTTCCTCGCCCAGGAACACCCGTTTGAATTGTACCATTCCGGCATTGATGAAAAGCAGGGTAGGATCTTCCCGGGGTACCAGCGAGGCACTACGGACAATCCGGTGGTCATGTTTTTTAAAATATTCAAGAAATTGTCTGCGTATATCGTTTCCTGTCATCTAAATCTCCGGTTACGAGTTGCGTTTGGATCGTTAGGTTCGTTTAATCTAACATCGAAATCCTGGTCCTCTGGACCCGGGTATCTACTTCGTTTAGATGGTTTAGAGCGTTATGATCGTAATATAAGCTCAAGGCTCAAAGGGAACAGACGCTCAAAGCTCAAAGGAAATAGGATAGCTCAAATCTTCTGATCTTCTATCTTTCCCCTTCGTCCCTCATCCATCTTCCCTCATCATTCTTTCCAACTTTAGTCACTTGCTGCATACTCCATCCTCCCTCCTCTCTTTCATCTTTGAGCCTTGAGCTTCTTCTCTTTTCCGCCCTCAGCTTCTTCCACCTTTTTTTTTGCGAATCCCAGGGCCTCCCTGGATTTTTGATAGATGTCCTCGTAGATATCCTGGTTATCACCCAGAAACCGTTTGACATTTTCACGTCCCTGACCGATTCGTTCCCCCTGGTAAGAATACCATGACCCGCTCTTTTCGATGATGCCGGAATTTACCCCCACATCGATCAGATCCCCCGTTTTAGAAATACCTTCACCGTAGGTAATGTCAAATTCCGCTTCCGTAAACGGCGGGGCCATCTTGTTTTTAACCACACGCACCCGGGTGCGGTTACCTACGACCTCCTGTCCGTTTTTGATGGCGCCAATTCGGCGAATATCAAGCCTGACCGAAGCGTAAAATTTCAGCGCATTGCCGCCGGTGGTGGTTTCCGGGTTGCCGAAGACCACCCCGATTTTCATGCGGATCTGGTTAATGAAAATGACGGTTGTCATGGTTTTTCCGATGGTGCCGGTTAATTTTCTCAGTGCCTGGGACATGAGTCTGGCCTGCAGTCCCATATGGGAGTCACCCATTTCACCTTCGATTTCAGCCCGTGGTACCAGGGCTGCGACCGAATCAATTACAAGGATGTCAATGGCACCGCTTCTTACCAGCATATCGGTAATTTCAAGAGCCTGTTCTCCAGTATCAGGCTGTGCGACCAGCAATTCATCGCAATCGACGCCCAGTCTTTTGGCATAGCCGATGTCCAGGGCATGTTCGGCATCGATAAAGGCTGCGATACCGTCTTTTCTCTGAGCTTCTGCCACCGCGTGCAGGGCCAGGGTTGTTTTACCGGAGGATTCGGGTCCAAAAATCTCTACAACCCGGCCGCGCGGCAATCCTCCAATACCCAGCGCTTTGTCAAGGGACAGGGATGTGGTGGAAATTACCGGTACTTCCACAACCGGCCTGCTTCCCAGTTTCATGATGGCGCCTTTGCCGAACTGGCGTTCAACCTGGTCCATTGCGCTGACCACGGCTTTTTCTTTATCTGCTGAAATAGACATGAGTTTTGCCTCCTACTATGAATGACGAACGACGAATGTCGAATGTCGAATATAATGTTAATTACGTCTCGGAATTGCTATAACTTATTGGAAATATGGTACTTTTTCCGGATATTTTTTTGTAAGCCACACGGAATGATGGAACAATGGCCTCCGGCTCGTAGGGTAGCGCCTACGCCTCGGAGAGAATACTGGGTATGGAAAACGGAAAAAGGCCTATTCAACAAAAAATGTTGCAGCTACATTTTATGATGATGCTCAACAGGCATTTATATTTTGCTTTTTTGCCCAATAATTTACGCCATCAAAAATTCGTCAATCGTCGTTCGTCAATCGTCATTCCAAAGCGGCCTGCCGCAATTGAGAATAAACAGCACCTGTCGGTTTTAAATCGCTTTTAAACAATCGGATCTGTTTTGCAGTGAATTCTTCACTAGATAGATTCGCGTATTGCCGCATGATTTGGCGGATCGTATCCGGGTTTACGGTCTGTCTGAAACGACCCAGGGTCAGATGCCCTTTAAACGGTCTTTTTTCTTCTTTAAAACCCAGAGCCGCCAAGTTGTCCTCCAGGGCGCGCTGCATGGCGAAAAGCAACTGAATTTGTCCTCCAAGACCGACCCAGATGATGCGGGGTCTTTTGATTCCCGGGAAAAGACCAACCCTTCTGGCAACCAGGTTAAGGGGCGCAAAATTGTAAACGGCATCCGTCATTGCCGTACCAATTTTATCAATATCACCGGAGTTGACATCCCCTAAAAATTTTAAGGTTAGATGAATGTTTTCCGGCCGTACCCACTTTGCCCGCAGCCCCATCGATTTTAAATCCTGCTGAACTTTTTTCAGCAACGAAATAACCGATGGCGGTAGTTCCAGTGCAATGAAGGTGCGTAGGGTCGGCGGCATGTTAACCAATTGAAGATTTAATATTTAAGGTATTCTTTAATTAGTCAGCGCGGTAGTGTAAACTGCGGCTCTCCAAGGATGAATTCCCCCTGGGAAATTTTATTTTTAAGAATTTCGGCAATCTTTCTGGCTCTTACCAGGCTGGACATGGGAACCGTCGGAATCTCCCTTCCATTGAGCTTGATCGAGCCGCTTTTGAGTTCGGCATAACTCACCTGACCGTAATTTTTGGAAATGCCTTTGGGATAGTCGTTGCCGTAGTCGATGATTTGAGTGAAGATGTCTTCATCGGATATGGCCGTGTAGCCCGCTATTTCTTCATTCAAGATAGGAATGGGTATCCCCAGGCCCACCGCCAGTGAACAGCCGTAACCCTGGATACTCACCCCGACCAGCCATTGTGAACTCATTTTTTTCATATCCCCCATGACCCAGAGGGTTCCGGCCGGCGAGACGGGGACTCCCTTTTGGGTTCTTTCGGCCGAGGGTTTGTGTTGGGTGCCGTGCCAGGTAACATAGCCCTCTGCACCGCCCAAAAAGATCCGCGTGCCGAGTCCGATGGTCTTATAGTAAGGATCATTGAACAGGGGACTTAATTGGCCGGCCGAGCAATAATTGGCATTGCCGCCTTTGGGCTTCAATGTGCCCATATAAGTGTAAATTGTCTTATTCGTGAGGTTAACGGCACAGTTGTAGTTTTGATATCCGTTTCGGGGGTTGCAAAGCGTTGCCTGGGGCAACGTACTCAACGATATTTCTTTTTCCACCAGGCGGTTGGGATAACAGTCGGTGCCGTATGCAGTGGCTTTGAGATGGATCTTTTTTCCGGCAACCAGGTCCTGGATGACATGACCGCCGCCATAGTTGAATTCCCCGGGATAAACTTTATTCAGCGGATCATCCTCACAGGTTTCAGTTGCCCCGAGATAGCAGTCGACAGCCGCCACGCCTGCATAAGCCGGAACTTTATTCAACCACACCCTGGAAGCCTTGATAGTGGGAACCGAATGACCGAAATTGATAAACGCACCTGACGAACACATAGGGGCAAAGGTTCCGGTAGTCACCACATCGATCTGGCGCGCAGCTTCGACAGGCCCCTCGTTTTTAACGATATCGATAATTTCTTCTGCTGTGACGACAACGACGTCACCGGATTTGATTTTTTGATTAATCTCTTGAATGGTTTTGCCGACTTTGTATTTTTTCATACCGCATCACTCCCGCTTTATGCCGGACCCGGCCTGCTCTATTTTTGACAGCACGTTATGTTGAATCCATTTTGCATCCCACCACTCGACAGGGTTGACAAAGGTATCATGAATCAGCATGCCGAAGTGAAGGTGGTCGCCGCCGGCCAGTCCGGTGGCACCGGTTCTGCCCAAAATAACGCCGCGGGATAATCGATCCCCGACCTTGACGCCGATATGACTCAGGTGGGCATACATACTGAACAGACCAAAGCCAGGATTCACGATTACCGTTTTTCCATATATTCCCAGAAACTCAGCAAAAATTACAATTCCGGCATTGGCAGCCGGTACGGGGCTGCGGGCTACGGAAGCCAGGTCAATCCCCATGTGTACCTGTCGATC
>JAJRVC010000567.1 GCA_024277475.1 Deltaproteobacteria bacterium | reverse complement strand
GCTCCCTTTGGGAGGAATGGAATATAGGTTTGTAGCACAACAAATACCTCCTTGACTGTTGCACTCCAATTTACGCTATATTTACACCCCT
Organism: Deltaproteobacteria bacterium; assembly: GCA_024277475.1. The sequence continues at coordinate 8,053 of JAJRVC010000567.1, read as the reverse complement.
GTCAAGTAAATTCAGTAAGTTATTTGCCTGAGGTCAGGAGTTCTGAAATTAGAGTCGGGCTGTTAAAAATGGCTAAACAGCAGCAAATAGTTTTGCAATCATTAACCGAGGAGTGGATGAAAGTCAATTATTTCCTAATTTTCTATGAAAAGAGTCGTGCCCTGTAATTGCTATTATGGTTAGGCCTTTTTTTGAACTCTGCGATAAGTAAAAAAACTATTTGAAGTATTTTTTAACGTACCGTTTCATAAAAATAAGATGATTTGACAATGATTCGAAGCTGAGTTAAACATGATTATGCAGGAAAACATTGGCACTGCGTATCTCCATAACTGCTTGATAATGAAGAAAGTTAAAGTTCTGCAAACACAGCTGTAAAAAACTGAGGAAAGGAAGGTCGGTCAATGGCAAAAAGGATTGTGTGTTATTGCCAGGATTTAACCGAGTCGGATCTTATTCGGGCAATTGAAGAAGGGTATGACCACATGGAAATGCTGAAACGGTATACCGGAGCATTTATGGGAACCTGTCAGGGGAAAATGTGTGCTCTGAATGTTTTAAAAATTTTTGCTCAAAAAACCGGCCAATCCATCGAAGATCTCAGGGTACCCACCATACGTCCCCCGGTGGAACCCATACCTCTGGGCTGGCTTGCGGTCGAAGACGAATGAGGTGAAGATGCGTAAACATTATGATGTTGTTATTATCGGCGGTGGGATCCAAGGCCTGTCACTCGCCTACTATCTTGCCCGGGACGGCTCGCTGCAGGTAGCTGTTTTTGAGAAAAGCTATCTGGGCAGTGGCGCCAGCGGCCGCAACGGTGAGATGATTCGATCGGCTTTTGGATCCAGGGAATGGATTAGGCTCTGGGATAAAAGTCTTCAATTATGGGAGAATCTGGCAGCTGAACTGGATTTTAATGTCATGTTTACCCGTCACGGGTATTTGGTACTAGCTACAAATCCTGAAGAATTTGAGGGCTGTCGGCGAAACAAGAAAACACAGCGGGAATTTGGCCTGGCGACATCTATTTTGGATGCTGAGGACGTGACAAGGCTGATTCCGGCGATTAATCCTGACATGGTTGCCGGCGGCCTTCTGCAAACCAATGGCGGGTTTGCCAGACACGATGCGGCCATCTGGGGCTATGCCCGGGCGGCACGCCGATTGGACGTAGACATTTTTCCGTTTACTGAGGTCACGGATATCTTGATCAAATCGGATAGCGTTCAAGCCGTAAAAACATCGCGCGGAGAGGTTGAAACCCGAACGGTCGTCAACGCAGCCGGAGCGCATGATCAAAGAATTTCTCAAATGGTAAGGCTCGAATTGCCCACCGACGTCCACCGTATTGAAATCATGGTGACCGAACCCATAAAACCGTTTCTACCGAAGGCGGTTTCCGCGCCAGGGCTGTCGTGTTATATGCACCAGTCGGCCCGGGGTGAATTTATCGGTGGTGCTGAAAGGGATAATTTCCTGCCCTCCACCAGTATGAAAAACTCGTTGGCGACGACCTATGCCATCGCCAGTAAGTATGTTCGGCTGTTTCCACGTATAGCCGGTGTACGCATGATGCGGCAGTGGACGGGTTTGATCAGTCAGACACCCGATCATGCGCCTATAATTGGTCCCGTGCCGGAAATCGAAGGGTTCATTTTGTCCGTGGCATGGGGAGGATACGGATTCATGGGTGGCCCGGGGGGGGGAAAGGCACTGTCCGAATATATCCTCAGTGGTAAAGTACCTCCTGAAATTCGTCCTTTCAACGCAGAGAGATTCAAAACAGGTGAACTGGTCTCTGAACCGGCTATCATTAAAAAGGAGCAGTGAAAAAGATGACAACGGACTTGCGAATACTGGACCATCCCCATTTCCAGATTAGTCGCGGGGAGGCCATCACGTTTCAATTCAACGGCAAACCGGTTGCCGGCTACACGGGTGAAACCATCGCTGCCGCTTTATTTGCCTCCGGTCTGCGGATATTCAGCCGTAGCTTCAAGTATCACCGGCCCCGGGGTCTGTTTTGTCTTGCCGGTCATTGTTCCCATTGTCTGATGCGGGTAGACGGTATTCCAAATGTGCGTATCTGTACGGTACCCGTACAGCGCAGTATGAAGGTCGAATCCCAAAATGCCTGGCCGTCATTGAATTTTGACGTTGCCGCTCTATCCGGCTATCTGGATTTTTTGCTTCGGCCCGGCTTTCAATATCGGCGTTTTATTCGACCCAGATGGCTGTATCATATCTGGGAAAAATTTCTGCGCAGGATGGCCGGCATCGGTTCCCTGTCGGATATTGAAAATCATACTGCACCTCGCAGGCTGTCGGCAAGTCCTGATGTGGCTGTTATCGGTGGCGGTATTGCCGGGCTGTCGGCTGCACTGCATGCAAGCCAGGCGGGAGCGCAAGTCTGGCTGATTGAAAAGGAAGATGCCCCGGGCGGCAGAATCCAATATGATACCGCGGAATATGAACTGCCGGATTCGCCAACCCGAAGGTATGGATTTGATATCGCCACGGAGTTCGCTGAGGCAGCCAAACGGCTTGACAACTGCCGCGTTCTGACCGGCGCAACAGCATTTGCCTGGTATGATGAAGACATCCTGGCAGTCGTGCGTGAAGGCGAACTCTGGGAACTTAAGCCGAAACGCGTCGTTATGGCAACCGGCAGTTACGAAAATCCAATGATTTTTGAAAACAACGATCTTCCAGGGATTTTTCTGGCTGGAGGCCTGCAGCGCCTTATGCACCGAGATTTTATCCGTCCCGGCAACACAGCAGTGGTTGTCACCAACAACGACAGGGGCTATGGGCTGTCGCACCAGCTTATGGATGCCGGTGTTGCTGTGGCAGCTATCATCGATAATCGGCAGGACGAGAAGGCTTTTGCATCCATCGCGGTTCAGAAAGCAAAGGATGCGGCAATTTCCATACTCCCTCAGCACGACATCGAAGCCGCCCTCGGTCATCGATACATCAAAGGGGTTCGTATTAAGCCCCTAAATACGAATACAGGAGTCAAACCTGCGCAGGAAATTAAGATTGCATGTGATGTGCTTTGCATCGCTGGTAATCGAACCCCGGCCAACGAACTTGTTTTCCAGCGCACCTGCCGGGGACACTATATTCTGGAATCGCCGCACCAATTTACGCGTCGGCCGGTAACATCTTCGCATATGAGAGTTGATACCGATATGTACGTTGCCGGAGAAGCCAGCGGCAATCAAAGTTTAAAACAATCCTGGATTGAAGGCAAGGTGGCCGGTCTTTCGGCAGCACTGGATCTCGGATATGGTAACCATGAGATCGAAAATATTCGTAACGAGTCAGAATCCTTTCTGAATGAACTTTAAATCCGGCAGCAGTTTCATTGAGAGTGCTCTGGCAGCGGCATTTTTTTCTTCACATAATTAAATTGAGAGGTAAATGATGTACAAACCCCTTTCCGAAAAAGCCGTGCAGGATATTCACTCAGGATCTCTTGAACTACTTAGTGAAGTAGGCATAGAGGTGGCAAACGAAAAGGCAAGAATTATATTTTCCCGTCATGGCGCCAGGGTTGGTAAAAAAAATCGTGTCATTACCCCCCCCAGACTAGTTGAGAATGTGATGCAACAGGTCCCTGAAGAATTTAAATTGTATGGGAGGCAGGAGCGAACCACGTGAGTTGCGGAGCAGGTTTTATTGAGTTCGCCGTTCAAAATAACGGCGCACTAAACCAACGCTGATCAGGATAATCACACTAATGCTGACCAGCAGGGTGGATACCGAAGCAATGGTTGGATTGATTTCGGTCCGGATCCCTTCCCAGAGAATCTTGGGTAAAGTTGACATGCGGGGACTGCTGATAAAAATAGCGATAATCAGTTCGTCAAACGAGATCAGGAAGGCAAAAAGACCGGAAGAAATCATGCCCGGGAGTGCCATGGGGAAAACGACTCTCCGGAGGGTCGTAAATCGATTGGCGCCCAGATTCATGGCCGCCTGTTCTAGCTCGATGTTCACACCGCGCAGGGATGCGGTCATGACAATCACAACAAAGGGAGTTGCCACTATGGTGTGCGCAATAATAAAACCTGCCAGGGTCCCGTTCAAACCGAATTTTGTAAACAGTATAAAAACGGACACTGCCGTTACCAGGATGGGTGCGACCATAGGAGAAATGATCAACGAATTAATAAAGTTCTTGCCTGCAAAACGTCCCCGGACGAGCCCGTAAGCGGCCAGACTGCCCAGGATGACCGCGATGATGGTGACACAGATTCCCACCTCAAAGCTCCGAAGGGTCGCCGTCACCCATTCCTCTCGGCTAAAGTAATCGTAATACCAGCGCAGAGACCATTGTTTGGGAGGGAATTCCAAGTATGTTGCGCTGCTGAATGAGATGGGAAAGACAACGAAGTTGGGCATGATCATGAAGATCAAGACAAGCCCGCAGTAGGTGTAAAAAATAATGCTTTTGATTGACGATTTTTCGCCTGGATTTTTCTCCGGCATGATCATCATTTGCCCTCATAGATACGTTCAACGCTCATGACTTTGTTGTAAATGACATATAGAGTGGTGGTCACGATTATCAAGATGGTGGAAAGAGCGGCGGCAAACGGCCAATCAAATGTCTCTTTCATTTCCTGCTCGATGATCTGCGCGATCATGGTATCTTTTAAACCGCCCAAAAGAGCCGGTGTAATATAAAAGCCCAGGGCCAGGATAAAAACCAGCAGACATCCGGCACCGACGCCCGGCATACTCAAGGGGAGATAGATTTTAACGAAACGTTTCAGAGGCGGAGCTCCCAGATTGGCTCCGGCCTGCATATATACATGGGGTATGCCGCTCATCACAGCATATATGGACAGCACCATATAGGGCAGCATGAAGTGAACCATACCCACCAGCACCCCGAAACGGTTGAACATCATGGGTATTGGTTCTGAAATGATCCCCCCATCCATGAAAAGCCGGTTAAATATCCCGTTGTAACCCAGCAGTGACATCCAGGCATACATGCGTACGATGATACTGGTCCAAAAAGGAAGTATGATAAATACGGTGATGATGCTCTTTATTTTCCCGGTTTTATTGGTAAACAGGTAGGCCACGGGGTAGGCTAATATCAATGTAATCAGAGTGGTGGAACCCGCTATTACAAAACTTGTGCGCAGGATGCGCAGATAGACGGGTTTGGTAAAGGCGCGAACATATTTTTCAAAAGAAAAGGCGCCTTCATAATAGAAACTTGTCGGTAGAAAGCTGAGTAGTGGATAGATAAAAAAAATGGCCAAAAATACCAAAAGTGGGGCTACAAAAGCAAAATAGATCAGCTTTTCGCGACGCTCCAGCTTAGCAAGGTGTTTTGTGAACGAAGATTGATCTGTTCCAACCATCGAAGGCGCTTGAGTCATTTCAGTCATTTTTCTTTACGCATCCAGCACGTTGTAACACAAAAACTTGAATCCCCTTACCCTGCCTGAAAGAGCAGGGTAAGGGGGGATACACTCTATTTCAGCTTCCACTCGTTCCAGCGTTCGAGTTCTCTACTGTAATACTTTGACCACCATGAAAAATCGGTTGGAACCTGCACATCAACAAAATCCGACGGCAGGGCACCCTTATAAAGGGGATCCACCTTGGGAAAGGATTTCTTGTTGATGGGTCCGTAGGAGATATATTTGGAGGTTCTCCAGTTAATCTCCGGTAGGGACTGCCAGGCGATAAACAACATAGCCAGTTCCTTATTGGGAGCTCCTTTGGGAATAACCCAGGAATCTCCCTGAAGAGCCCCTCCATTCCAGACGATCTTAATAGGTGCACCTTCGCGAATGACCTTTTCGATTCTTCCATTCCAGGCGCTGGCCATGACGACCTCTTTATCCACCAGCAGTTGGGCCGGCTGCGCGCCTGCCTTCCACCATACGGTCACATACGGCTTAACTTCATCCATTTTCTTGTAGATCTGAGCGATCTTTTCTTCTGTCAGCGGATAAACCTCGTCGGGTTTATACCCCAGGGCGATCATGGCAAACGTATAGTTGGACAGTGGAAGGGCATACATCGAGCGCCGCCCGGGGAACTTTTTTATATTCCAGAAATCAGCGGTGCTTGTGGGCGCCTTGCCTTCAGGAAAAACATCGGTGCGGTAAGCCAGGATGTCGCTATAGGTGATGGTGCCGACGTGATATTCACCTGCGAATTTCGGCAAGAGATCGGTTTTATCTACGATACTGTAATCGATGGGTTCCAGATATCCTTCCCGACCGAGGTTGTCGGGATAGTAGCTGCCCAGGTCGACTACATCCCAAGTGACGCTATTGGTCTTGACCATAGCCTTGATTTTGGCTTGGTCCGAAGGACTATCCTCGATAACTTTTATGCCGAATTCTTTGGCGAAAGGCTCAAAAAGGGCCTTTCGCTGGGCTTCCTGAAACGATCCGCCCCATGAGACAACAACCAGGGAGTTGCCTCTGAACTTTTCCAGTCCCTGTTTTACCTGCTCTGCTGTGAGTCCTGCAGCATATACAGTTACCGTGCTGAATACAAACACCAGCATCATTCCGAGATACAGCGTAAGCCTGACCAGTTTCCTTTGTTTTTTCATACTTAATCCTCCTTTTTTTTCACGCCAAGGCGTGTTTTTAAATGGAACCCGGAGATGCCTAAGCAGGCACTTCAGTTTCCACCAACAGCAATTCATTGATGTCCCACCCAACTTTGATTTTACTGCCCGGCGACAAAATACTCCTTCCCATGCGATTGGACGATTTTGCAATCAGTTCAACAGAGTTGCCGATTCGCAGATGGTATTTGGTAAATTCACCCAGATAAAGGAACTCTTCGACAGTTGCTTCGTACGTATTCGGCGTGTCGGTGATTTCATCTCCGACCAGGATATTTTCCGGTCTCAGCGAATACGTGGCCCAGCTCTTGGGTGTGGCGATGGAGTTGCGCAAGGGCCCGTGCATTGCTATCCCATCCTCCAACTGAACGCTGCAAATTTTGTCATCTGTCGAGGAGACTTTGCCGGTAAGAAAATTTGTCTTGCCGATGAAGTCGGCCACAAACCGATTTCGCGGCATCCGGTAAAGGTCGTCCGGTGTGCCCACCTGCATGATCTTTCCGTCATTGAATACAACGATTCTGTCCGAAAGGGTAAGGGCTTCTTCTTGATCATGCGTTACATAAAGGATTGTAGCGCCGATCCTATTGTGGAGTTGCTTGAGCTCAATCTGCATACCTTCCCGGAGTTTGGCATCCAATGCCCCCAGGGGTTCATCAAGCAGAAGCACAGGCGGTTCAAAGACCAGAGCGCGGGCCACGGCAACCCGTTGCTGCTGCCCGCCACTAAGCTGATTCGGTCGCCGATTCTCAAACCCGCGGAGTTGCACCAGATCGAGCGCCCAGCCGACCCGTTTTTTGATCTCATCCTTGGGGATATGTCTCATTTGTAAGGGGAAGGCAATGTTTTCAAAGATGCTCATGTGGGGGAAAAGCGCATAGTTTTGAAACACCATTCCTATATCCCGTTTATAGGGTGGAATGGTAGTGATCGTACGATCATCGACTTTAATATCGCCGGCACTAGGAATCAAAAAGCCTGCGATCATCATCAGGGTGGTGGTTTTTCCAGATCCACTAGGCCCTAAAAAGGTCATGTATTCTCCACTTTTAATATTAAGGGAAATATCGTCAACCGCAACAATTTTTCCGAAGTGTTTTGAAAGGTTCTCCAAGGCAATTGGAGCCCCCTTCGCGGAGGATTGGGCATCATGATTCATAGAATTTCTCTTTTCTCCTGCGATTATTCAAAAATGGATTAAATTATTATATAATCAGATGTTAAGGTTAAGAGCACCATTAAAATAATGAATAATATTTAAGAATTTGGCTATCTTTACCTAATCGCAAATATTTTGTCAAGTTGATATTTTGAGAACTGGAATTCCGATATAAGGATGAAACGAGAAACTTGTGATTTCAGGAAAACTCTCAGGCGGGCTGCTCAAGAATTTTCGGTTACAGGTACATCGGTGTACTTGGCATAAAGTTGTTC
>JAJRVC010000566.1 GCA_024277475.1 Deltaproteobacteria bacterium | reverse complement strand
TTTCGGCGTGGCCCTTGAAGTAAAAAAACGCATCGCAAGCGGTCTGCTGCAAGCAACCCATTTTGATCTGCAAACCCTTGTCGACCGGGAGGTGACCTACAAAAAGCCTTTCATCTGCGCCGGCGGTAAAGAAAAATGCGACCGGCGCTGCGAAATTGCAATGATCGAGATTGAAGGCAAAAAGCACCCCTTTGGCGGCGCCTGCAACCGCTACTACAATTTGCGTCACAAGGTCAGTTATGATGTGAAAAACCTGGATCTGGTACGTCTGCGGCAGGATCTCATATTTAATAAATACGGCGCCCGGCTATCTCGCGACAAAGGCGTCAAACGGCGAGGAAGTGTGGGTATAAATCGCAGCTTTCTGATTAACTCTTATTACCCGCTGTATTCCAATTTCTTTACCGAACTGGGCTATGACATTGTGATGCCAGACAGCCCTTCCCAGGAGGGTATTGACCGGCAAAACGCCTCTTTTTGCTATCCGGTGGAACTGGCCCATGGATTTTTTTACTCCCTTCTGTCTGCGGACGATCCGCCGGATTACATTTTTCTGCCTCATTTTAAGGCAATCCCCGCTGAAAACGATAAAAATTCCAGTGAACAGTCCCAGGTGTGCCCCCTGGTTCAAGGTGAAACGTTTTATCTACAGACAACATTTCGCAATGAAATTAAACAACTTACCCGCAAAGGGATCCGGGTTTTAACGCCGTTAATCGATTTGTCCGTAGAGCTGGATGATGCCAGAAAACCCCTGGTGAAGACAGCCGTTGAAATGGGCATCCATCGCAAAGACGCCAAACATGCTTTTGACAAAGCCGTCCGCCGGCAAAAGGAATGTCTGGCGGAAATGAAGGCCATCGGCAGGCAGGCGCTTGCACAGCTGGAAGCCGAGCCGGAAAAATTTGCCGTCGTTATTTTTTCGCGCCCGTATAACGGCTTCGTTGAAGAAGCACACAAGGGCATCCCCCATAAATTTGCTTCAAGAGGCATACTGGCAATCCCGCTTGATTTTCTTGAAGTCGAAGAAGAGCGCTCCAAACGGCATATGTACTGGGGATTGGGGAAGCTCATTATGAAGGCCGGACGTCTGGTTGAACGGCACCCGCAACTGTTCGGTACTTACATCACAAATTTTTCCTGCGGGCCGGATTCGTTCATGGTTGGATATTTTCGGGATCTCATGGGCCGTAAGCCTTCATTAACCCTCGAACTTGACAACCACACGGCAGATGCCGGGCTGGAAACCCGGGTGGAAGCTTTTTTAGACATTGTTCATGCCTACCGCCAACTGGTGGCCCAAAAACAGATTGTCACCGGGAAAAAGACTTTCAAACCGGCCCGGACCGTCATAAGCAACGGCACTGCCAGCGTCATCACCTCCAACGGGGAGACGCTGCCGATGAAAGATCCCAGGGTGACCCTGCTGCTGCCCTCCATGGGCAAGTATGGGTCCGAGGCATTTGCCGCAATTTTACGAGGAAACGGCTTCAATGCCATTGCGCATCGACCCTCCGACGAAGCTGTTTTAAAACTGGGCCGCGCCAACACCACCTGCAAGGAATGCCTGCCGCTGATTCTCACCACCGGCACTTTGCTCAGCTACATCGGCAACGGCAAACGCGCTGACGAGGTCCTGGTGTATTTTTTTGCCACCGGTTCCGGACCCTGCCGTTTCGGCCAGTATTACATTTTCATGGAAGATCTGGTTAAAAGACTCGAAATACCGGATGTGGCCCTGCTGGCCCTGTCTTCGGAGAACTCCTATGTCGGCATGGGGGAAGATTTTGAACGCAGGGGATGGTGGGCGGTCATGGTATCGGATGTGATCGAAGACATTCGTTCCATGCTATTGACCAATGCCAAAGACACTGAAGGCGCCATGGGGGTGTTTGACGAAGAATGGCGGAAAATATTAAAAGAAATGGAACGCGGAGATTACGATGATCTGGAACGGCAACTCACCAGGAGTGCTGAACGCTTTGGTGCTATTGCCCTGAAGCGCCCGCCGCGAAGCGTGCCCGTCATCACCCTGGCCGGTGAAATCTTTGTGCGACGGGATGCTTTATCCCGGCAGTATTTGACCGAACGCTTGGCGCAGATGGGGTTTGCCACGGTTTGTTCCCCTGTGGCCGAATGGGTTCTGTACTGCAATTATATGGTAGACGCAGGTTTGAATCCCGAAGACATGACCTTTTTGGAAAAAGTAAAATTTAAAATTCGCAACAAGTTCCAGGCCCGCTATGAAAAGCGCCTTAAAGCCATCCTGTCGTCTTCGGGCCTGGTGCAGGCAGAGCCCCTCAACATGGACACAATCATTGACAATGCCACGCCTTACATCTCCAGAGATCTTCCCGGGGAAGCCATCCTGACCGTCGGCAGTTCCTTGACGGAGGTGGTATCCCATTCATGCGGTGTGATTGCCATCGGCCCCTTCGGCTGTATGCCCAACCGGCTGTCGGAATCGATCCTGAACGAAACCATGAACAGCAAGGATAAAATCGCCACCGATCCGGACAACAAGCAGCTTCGCAGTGTACTGAGCGATATCGATGAACTGCCGTTTCTGGCCATAGAAAGTGACGGCTCACCATTTCCCCAGCTTATCCATGCCAAGCTGGAAACCTTCTGTCTGCGGGCGGAAAGACTGCATCAGCGTATTATGGCGGCCGACAACCGGCACTAGGTTGGGGGGCAGAGATCTGAGGACGGAGGTCAGAGATCAGAAGTCAGAGGGCAGGAGAGATAGAAGTTAAGAAGATGGAGGATGGAAGAGGGAAGAGGTTGAGAAGATGAGAGGTTGGAAAGGTGGGCAGAAGGAAGCTGGGAGAGGCCCGAGAGAGGATGGAAGATGGACGAGGGAGGATTGAAGAAAAGAGGGCGGTCAAAGGGCAGATGATTCGCCTTAGCTCTTTTAGTTGCTGCGAGGCACGAGGAGGATAAGAACTAGATCAGATCGCATTGATACGCCATGTTCCCTTAGCTTAATACCTATACCATGTATGAAACACCGCCTGGGGCCGGAACTGTGAATTGATTTTTTTGTTAACCCATCATTGATGAACTTGTAAAAAGTCAAATTTATCGAATTTCGATCTCATAACTTATTGAAATTATTAAGAGTGAAATTTTAGTTTTGTGTTTTTTGTGCCTTTTTGCGGCCATATCATCATTCATCATTCATCAATCGAAAATAGTCAATTTCAGGAGGTATTGCCTTGGAATCCAACAAAAAAACGGTTTGGGGTTGGGTGATGTATGATTGGGCCAATTCCGCCTTTGCCACCACTGTTATGGCCGGTTTTTTTCCGATTTTCTTCAAGCAGTACTGGAGTTACGGGGTCGACGTCAATATGAGCACGGCCCAGCTTGGTTACGGGAATTCACTTGCAAGTTTATTCGTCGCCCTCATAGCACCGTTTTTAGGAGCCATTGCCGATAAAGGCTCTGCTAAAAAAAAATTCCTGCTCTTTTTTGCATACCTGGGTGTCTTGATGACCGCCGGTTTTTTTCTGGTACACAAAGGTCAATGGGGCCTGGCGATTTTTGTTTATGTCATGGGGGTTATAGGGTTTTCGGGAGCCAATATTTTCTATGACGCTATTTTGCCGGGTATCGCCGGTGAAGATAAAATCGATTACGTTTCCAGTTTAGGTTTCTCGATGGGTTACCTGGGAGGCGGCCTGCTCTTTCTCATTAACGTGCTGATGACCCTGATGCCGCAAAAATTCGGACTGCCGGACGCCGCCGCCGCCGTACGGTTTTCCTTTCTGTCCGTGGCCGTCTGGTGGGGTCTGTTTACCCTGTTTACGATTGCATGGGTACCGGAAGATAAATCGGCTGCAAAAGTAAAAAAAGGTGAAGGTATCATCACAGCCGGCATTAAACAACTGGTGAATACATTCAAAAAAGTTCGCCACTTAAAAACCGTTTTTTTATTCCTGCTGGCATACTGGTTTTACATAGACGGTGTGGACACTATTATCCGCATGGCTGTCGACTACGGTCTGTCCCTGGGATTTGAGTCCAATGATTTAATTGTGGCGCTTTTGCTCGTGCAATTCGTGGGATTTCCGGCCGCCCTGGTGTTTGGGAAACTGGGAGAACGCTGGGGCGTTCGTAAAGCGATTTATCTGGCCATCGGCATTTACATGTGCATCACTATCTGGGGCACCATGATGACTCGCAAGGAGGAGTTTTACGTTCTAGCCGCTGTTATTGGTTTGGTCCAGGGAGGCATCCAGGCCCTCAGCCGATCTTATTATGCCCGTTTGATACCTAAAAATCAGGCGGCGGAATACTACGGGTTTTATAACATGCTGGGTAAATTTGCCGCCATCATCGGACCGGCCCTGATGGGTGTTGTCGGTTTGGTGGTGCGGCGAATGCTGATGCCGCCCTCGCCCACAACCGAGCAGCTGATATCCATCGGACAGGTTGCATCCCGCTGGAGCATTGGCTCGATTCTGATTCTTTTTATCGCAGGCGTGGTTCTTTTTTACTTCGTCGATGAGGAAAAAGGAAAGGAGCAGGCCAGGTATTTAGCAGAAAATTAGCTTTTTTCCGGCCCCTTGACACAATAGAAGAAAAGGAAGACCCACGTTGGCCAGAGCTGAATTACAATTCTGCGCAGAGAAGTATTCAAGAGATCTCTCGGATCCCC
>JAJRVC010000565.1 GCA_024277475.1 Deltaproteobacteria bacterium | reverse complement strand
GATTTTGCCATGTTGTCTACCCTTCGGGAAAGCCGGAGGACTCCAGATCCTGTGTTGTCAAGGATTCGAGGTAAACGACTACAACTTCACCCTTGACGCCTTGGCTCTGAAGCCCTCCGGCTTTTGCAACGTTAAGGTAAAATCGATAAAAATAGTGTTTTATGTATTCGTAGCCGGTGGGCTCGGCGGCCTTGCGAACAGTGTTACGGTAGGGTCGTTGGATACGTTGGGAATTACGCTGGCTTTAGGATGGGGTTTATTCGTTTTGGGCACCAAAAAGGGCGATTTAAAAAAAACAACATTAGAGCCGCGCCAGGTTTTCTTCTTCCTTCAATACAACTTTTAAAAGGCGCCCTCATAGATTAATTTTACATCCTTCTTAGTTAGGTCCCTTGGGTTTAGCTCAAAAAGCCTGGCCTGCTTCATTCCGCCATCCACTAGCATGGGCAGATCTTCTATGGAAATGCCGTAATCTGATAGGCGACAAGACACACTAATAGTATCGAGAAGTTCTTTGATGGCGTCCACTGCCAGCCCTGCAGCCTCGAACGGAGAGTACCCTTCAATAGCCTGTCCCAACAATTGAGCGATGCGGGCATATTTGGCAGGGCTGCCACTTAGGTTGTATTGCATGATATGCGGCAGCATGATGGCGTTGGTGCGGCCATGGGTCAAATGAAATTCGGTGCCCAAAGGATACGCCAGGGCGTGAACGGCTCCCAAACCACCTGAACCAAAAGCAAGTCCTGCGATGGTGGCTGACACCGACATCTGGTACCGGGCTTCCAGGTTGGCGCCTTTGGCCCAGGCAACCGGCAAATAGCGTGCAATCAGTTTAATCGCACGTTCGGCGAGAACATCCGAGAAAACGGTGGCATTCATGGACACGTAGGTCTCAATGGCATGCACCATGGCGTCCATACCTGTGTCCGCGGTGATGTGCGGAGGCATACTGAGTGTTAAGGCGGGATCGACGATGGCCACGTCTGCCAGGGCATGGGGTGTGAATACGACATTTTTAACGTTCTGTTCCTCATCAGTCATCACCAGGACCCGGGTCACTTCACTTCCAGTACCGGCAGTGGTGGGCATCAGCACCAACGGCACACCCTTCTGCGGCACGCAATCGATACCGCAATAATCCAGAATCCTGCCGCCATTGGTTACCAGGATGGAAACTCCTTTCGCCACATCCAGCGAACTGCCACCGCCGATGCCCAATACAATGCTGCAGCCCTCAGATTTAAATATTTCAGCACCCCGGTCGATTACTCCGGCGGGCGGTTCGGGTTCCACCGCATCGTAAAGAACGTAATCTATGCTATATGATTTAAGGGACTCTTCAACCGGTGAAACTAATCCAGCCTGAACGACGCCCAGGTCCGTCACCAGCAAAACACGACCTCCCCCAAGTTTTTTAATTTCCTCAGGCACAATCGAAATGGTATGCATCCCAAGAATAATCTTATTGGGAGAATAAAAGGTATGGGTCGATAGGTTTTCCATTTGCAACATCTCTCCTCAATATTTCGCCGGAATGAACTTGGCGGAATTATTTTCAAGCAACTATCCTTTCGAGCTGTCCGGTACCGGGGCTTCCGGGACCAGCAATTTTTCTTCCTTGAGGGCGGCCCAGAAATCAGCGGGTATAGGATAGGTAAACAGGGACAGATTCTCTTCAAATCGCTCTTTTGTTTTGACGCCGGGTATGTTTGAGACAACGGCCGGGTGTCCGAATGGAAATTGCAGTGCCGCAGCTTTCATGGGGATGTTGAAATGTGTACAGACCGTCTCTATTTTGCGGGTCTTCTCCATGATTTACGCCGGTGCCGGAGTATAATTATAATGGGCACCCTCAACGGCTCCGGTGGCCAGAATTCCGCTGTTATAAGCACCGCCGATAATTATGCTGATATTTTTTTGTTCGCAAAGGGGCAGCAGTTCCTTTAACGCAATTTGATCGAGCAATGTGTAGCGGCCGGCCAGCAGGAAGCAATCAAAGTCGGCATTATTAGCGAAGTCGCGCAGCATCTCGGCCTGATTCATGCCGGCTCCGATGGCGCCGATGACACCCTGGCTTTTCAAATCGGCCAGCACCGGAAATGCCTCATCCAAGGCCTGCTTGAAGGAATCATTAACATCGGGATCATGGATGTAGACGATATCGATCTTATCAATTCCCAGGCGCTTGCGGCTTTCTTCAAGCGACCGCAAAACCCCGTCGCGGCTATAATCAAATATCGAATAAGCATTGTCAATTTCAACAAAGCACGTATCCTCAGATTCGGGCGTCGGTTTGCCGGCCACGATAAGGCGGCCGACCTTGGTCGACAGGACAAAGGAATCACGGGGCTGGTCCTTCAGCACACTGCCGTATAATTTTTCACTTTTCCCGAAGCCATACATGGGTGCTGTATCAAAATATCTTACCTTGGCCTCAAAGGCACTACGAATCGCATTCAGAGCCGCCTCATCGTGGGCCACGGTGTACATGTTTCCCATCGACGCTCCACCAAAACCAAAGCATGTCACGGTGATATCCGTATCACTTATTCTCCTTAATTCAAATGGATCCATCCATACCTCCTTTCACTCATCGAGCGGACTGAACGTCAAACACCGAACAATGATATCGCTCCGCTCCACAATTTTATTTTTTTTAAATCTGATGTCAAACCTTGAATGACTATTTCTGCTTTTAGTGTAGAGTCGCCCGAATTTTCTCGTGGCTGACGACCGCTTCCAGCAATTGGCTTTGATTCACCTCACCCCGATTAAATTCGAAGGTTTTACGTCCCCTGCCGATGACGATGATTCGGTCCGCCAGCCCGATGAGTTCCTGCAATTCATCGGAAATAATGAGAATACCACTTCCATTTTGAGCCAGTTCTGCAATTAAATCATAAATCTCTTTTTTGGCTCCAATGTCAATTCCACGTGTCGGTTGATCGAGAATTACTACCATCGGTTTAAGTGGCAGCCATTTCCCCAGAACGACTTTCTGCTGATTGCCGCCGCTCAATTTGCCGACTTCCTGATTGAGGCTGGGTGTTTTAATCTTCAGCCGGGTGACCATCTGTTGGGCTGATTGCTGCCGCTTGCGTCCGTTGATCAACTGGTATCTGCTGATAATCCTTAAATAGGCTAGTGAAAGATTTGACATCACTGACTGATTTAGGATTAAGCCCTGAGCTTTTCGTTCTTCCGGAATGAGGATGATATTATTTTTTATCGCATCCAGAGGAGATCTAATTTTAACCTTTTGACCGTCAACCAGGATCTCACCGCCGGTTGGCTTTTCAACACCAAAAATACAGTGGGCAATCTCGGTACGTCCCGAACCGACCAGCCCTCCGATTCCCAAAATTTCACCGGAACAAATTTTAAAGCTGATGTCGCTAAAAACACCCTCTAACGCCAAGCTATTGACGGCCAATATCTCCTCGCCTTTTGTTATTTCAGGGCGCGTGATGCCTTCGGAGAGTTTTTTACCCACCACCATTCGTACAATTTCTGAAAGCGACGTCGAGGCCCTCTCCACCGTTCCGACCACCTTGCCGTCCCGCAGGACTGAAACCCGGTCGGCGATCTGCAGGATTTCTTCCATGTGGTGCGATATATAGATAATGCTGACCCCTTTTCCTTTCAGAGCTTTCATGATTTTGAAAAGCGTTTCGGTTTCATCATGGGCCAGCCGTGCTGTCGGCTCATCCATAACCAGAACTTTGGCACTCAGCCGGATGGCTTTTATGATTTGAACCAGTTGCTGTTCACCGATACTCAGGGAGCCGACCTTGGACCTGGGGTCGATTTCAAACCCCAACCCGGATAGGATGCGAGCTGTTTCAGAAAATATTGCTTTTCGGCTCAATACGCCTATTTTGCTAAAACCTTTCGTCCGGGGTTCATCTGCCAGAAATATGTTTTCACCGACGGAAAACTCCGGTACCAGGTCAAGTTCCTGGTAGATGATACCGACGCCATGTTCAATTGCCTTTTTCGGGTTGGCGAACCTAACCGGCCGTCCGGCCATTATGATCGTACCCGCAAAGTCGGTATGCACTCCCGCTAACACGGACATTAGCGTGGATTTGCCCGCGCCGTTCTCTCCCACCAAGGCATGAATCTCCCCTTTTCTCAATTCGAAATCGATATTGTCCAAGGCCCGGACTCCCGGGAAATCCTTGGTTATGTTTTTCATCTCCAGAATGGTTTCACTTGGCACGCTCCGCTCTCCTTATCCGTTTCATGCGCCGCGTAATTTCTGCGAATTTACCGCCGATCCATCGCATGCGGGTGGCGGTTACCCGGATTTATGAATAGGCCGGCTGCTGCTAACCATTCAGCAGCCGGCTTTTTCACAAACATGCCTTACTTGGACCGAAACTGAGCCGCTTAACCGAGGATAGGACTGCCGGTCATTCGTTTTGGCCTGCCGACCGTTTTCTGCCGGCAAGTTCGCAACGAAGATTCGATTAGATTACCAGCTCGGCGGAAAGCCTGCGGCATTGCTTTTGACCACTTTCGGCAACGGTGTATAAAAATTCGGTTTGGGGATATGACCTTCATTCCCGGAAAGATAAAGCCATACCGCGTCCATACTGATCATGGCCTGCTGATAAGGATCCTGCAAAACCGTTCCTTTGAAATCGCCATTCAAAATATTTTTTTTGACGTAGGAGGGGTAGTCAAAAGCCACTATTTTACCTAAAAGCTCGGTACGGCCGGCGGCCTTTATGGCCTGCAAAGCCGTCATGCACATTTCGCTGTCCTGGGAGACAACCAGGTCGATTTGTCCTTTAGGGTATTTCATCAGGGCGTCTTGCATGGCAGCCAAAGCCTTGCTTCGATCAAAATCACAAGGATATTTCCGCATGATCTTGATGTCGGGGTACGCTGCCAGATAGTCCTCCAACCCCTTTTCCCGGTTGATTTGAGGCGATGAACCCAGATTGCCTTGCAATAAAATAACGTTGCCTTTTTTGGCGGAAAGTGTTTCCGCGACGAGTTCCCCCTGCACCAGGCCGCCCGTGTAGTCATTGGCGCCAACGTAAGCGATGGTCTCGGCGCCTTTCCCAAGGGTCCGGTTGAGAATCATTACCGGAATGCCGGCCTGATTGGCTCTTCTCACAGCCGCGACCAGCGCACCCTTGACAATGGGGCACAGCAAAATGAGATCGACTTTTTTTACAATGAACTCATCGATGATAGCGCCTTGCTTGGCCGGATCATTTTCTCCGTCCCGTACTTCCACCTTGAATCCATACTTTTTCCCGGCATCCAAAATAGCCTGCATCTGGGCGGCGAAAAAATTATGCTTGAATTCCGGCAACGTTGCACCGACAACCCATTGATCCTGGGATTTTTTTATACCTTTTTCCCACACGGGACCCGCCGCGTCTGCGTTGGTTGTTACGCCCATTCCCAGCATTACAAAAGTAACCAGTGCTATTGCCAACAGTCTCTTCATCCAACTTGTCATCGTAAAATCCTCCTCTCTAATCATTATTCGTAGTTGAAAATCAGTTGTTCGCTTTCACTTTGAATCCGGCGAGAATGAACTTGCCAAGTGACAGCGACCATACCATTGATTGATCGATCACCCCCTTTGCAGATAGAAATATATTAACCAGCTGCTACGCTTTGCTGGAGATCTTTTGTGAAATGACGCCGATCGCCACCGCGAAAATAATGATCAAGCCGGTAATTGTCTGTTCCCAGTAAGCAGAAACCCCAACCATGTGCAGGCCGTTGATGACTACTCCTAGCAAAAGAACGCCAACAACCGTTCCCAGTGCACTTCCGACCCCACCTTTTAAGGAACATCCTCCCAAAACAGCTGCGGCAATTGCGTATAATTCATACATGGTCGCGGCCTGGGGCAAAGCGGACATGACCCTGAAAACCAAAACGATTCCCCCTAAAGACGCCAGGATGCCGCAGACGATCGCAGAAAGTATTTTGATTCCGTCTACATTAATGCCGGAGAGGTGCGCCACCTTCTCATTTCCGCCGACAGCGTAAACATATTGGCCAAATTTTGTATGTCGCAAAATGAAGTAGCAAACAACCGCCACAAAAAGCCAGATCATGAGCGGAATTGAGAAAATACCGATTTTACCCATTCCGATTATATTATACTTGAAGGGAAAGTCGTATATACTCCGGCCTTCGGTAAAGCCGAAAACCATTCCTCTGATCACGACCATCATCCCAAACGTGGTAATAAAAGGGTTGATGCCGACTTTGCTGATCAGCATACCGTTACAAAGCCCGGCCAGCGCCCCGATACTTAGTCCGGCCAAGGTCGCAATTAACAGCGCCTCCGGATATCTTTTAAGGATAAAGGCGACCACCACACCGGCCAACGCAGCCGTCGAACCGACCGAAAGATCAAAGCCACCCGTTATGATCATGAAAGCCATACCACAGGCCATGATACCGAAAACCACATTTTGCTCCAAAATATTGTAAATATTGGCCCGGGATAGAAAGTGAGGGGAAATTATCGAAAAGGTGATGATCATTCCAAGCAGGATCAAAATAGTCAGTGTCAAGCTGTTCAGTAAATGGCCTTTGCCGGATATAAAATGCGACACTGCTCTTCCGAGCGACGTTTTCACGGAACCGGAACCATCCCCGGTGTCAATTGAGGCCGGGTTATCGCTTTTGGAACTGATGAATTCTTGAGACATTGGGTTGTTTTCCTCCCCACAATAGATATCATTTGATTGCGATTTGAGTACGGCATCAAAGTTCTTTTGAAATTTCGGCACTAGTGTCCTGCAGGAGCTCTGCAAATTTCAGCATTTTCAGTTTTGTCATGCGACTGACCGGACCGGAGATGCTGATTGCAGATAAAATCCCATTTTTTGAATCGCGAATGGGTCGGGCCACACAATTGACACCGATCAAGGCTTCCTCAAAATCGAGGGCCAGATTCTCATTCCGAACCCGCTTGAGTTCTATGAGGAGACGGGTGAAAGAGCCGATTGAATTTTTGGTCAACGTTGGGATATTCCCGCGGCCCCCATACATTTTTTCAAGCTGTTCATTACTCAGGGCCGATAGCAGCACTTTCCCCGTTGCCGTGCAATGTGCCGGGAATTTAGTTCCTTCTCCGATGGACACCCGGAGCGGTTCACTGGATTCAAAACGAGCGATGTACCGTATTTCATTAAATTCCAGAATTGATGCGCTAATTGCTTCCGAGCAGGATTCAGAGAGTTTTTTAAGATGAGGTTTTATAGTTTTTACAATATAGTCTTCCGCTTTTATCGCAGTGCCCATCTCTGCAGCCATGAACCCCAACCCGTACTTTAATGTTTTGGGATCTTGTCGAACAAATTGATGCGACCTCAAAGTAGCGAGAATCCGGTGAACGGTTCCCTTGCCGAAGTTAAGTTTTTTCCCGATTTCGGTTAAAGATAAGAGCTGGCGCTCTTCAATCATCAACCGCAAAATGATGAGCGCTTTTTCCAAAGACTTTACCGGATAATTCGGTTTATGTTTACTTCTTTCATCACTCATTTTATTGACTTCATAAAAATAATTGTTCTGTGATGCAGCACCGAAATTTCGAATTACAGAATATTAAAAAGAAAATTTTAGCAAGTCAAGAAAAAAGTTGTAATATATAGAATTATTGTTCTGTATTTCAGAACATACCTCCAAAAAGGCATCGTTTCTTATATTGATTGCAGTCTGATTTGAGGAATTTACAAAAGGTTATTGATATGCCGTGGCGATGACCTGCAATCTCGGGCAGTCAAACCTGCTGAGGGCTTCCCGATCGATGCGAACATCGCTGAACAAATATGCATCCTAGTTGGATAAGCGCAGTCCGCTGAACCTATTGTCAGCCCAGACCCCTTGTCCGCTAACGCTTTTTCGGGGGAAGCCACCAGGAAAGAGGTCTTGCCGGCCGTTTCAAGAATAGCCCCAAGGGCATACCGAGGGCCGTTGAGCATGCGGTAGGAAAAGGCACCGAAGGGCGTGTCGAAATCACGCGAACGGCGGGTGGTCACCGAGGTGACGGCCTCCACCCGCTCCGGGATCAGACCGTGATGGCTCAGGGCATAATCAAAGCTGACATAGGACGGCCCATAGATCAGGTTGGCCGGATACTCACGGCTGGGCGGTTCCTTTATTTGGCTTTGTCTGACGATTAATGCTCAAAAAAAGCCACGTTTTTCGGCTTAAAATGTGCATTAGATCGATACGATTCGAGGGATAATCTGCCTGAAAAAATCCTGCGACCATACGCCCAGGGTACGCTGGTCCACAATGAAGGGGGCGACTTCCCGGCGCACTTGTTCCACATCGAGATCCTCTACGGCTTGCCGCAAGAGGTGCTGGAGTCTGTCTGGCGTCAGCGGTTCGTCATCCCGGTAATCACCGGACTGACGCATCCTGGATTCAAGGTGGCTGATCCGAACCTTCGGATACCTGCCCGCGTTCAACGGCACCGTGCGGCTGATGGCCGTGGCGTGGACTGACAGCGCCGTGGGCCAGGCCGAACAGGACATGCTGGTGCGTGATCCGGTGGTGGTCACCGCCAGCCTGCCGCGTTTCCTTG
>JAJRVC010000564.1 GCA_024277475.1 Deltaproteobacteria bacterium | reverse complement strand
GGTTTGCCGGTAGCGGTTGAACCGTTTCGGCATGTCCTCGTGGGCGATGGCACGCGGCAGGGGCCAGCCGTTGGCTTCGGCCTCCGCCCTGTAATTTGCAACCCCGAAACAGTGATCGATGTGCCCGTGGGTAAAGACGGCCGTATGCAGGGGCAGCGTAGTCACACTGCGGACTTTTTTAAATTTGTATTCATGGTCCATGGCAGCGGCCGGATCAATGATGATCAGGCCGCTGCCGGTTTCCCTCACGATGGTGTTTGCAAACCCCTTTATAAACCATGTGCCTTGCGCGACACGTTCCGCGCCGAAAGGTGCGCTGATGGGATGATGGGCAAAGGTGTCCGTATCACCATTCCACAAGGATTCGGCAAATTCTAATATTTTCCCCATCAGTTTCCCCCCATTTTTTAAATTACATTGAAAATGATGATGGCTGCGTTTAATGGGCTCGCCATGCGGCAGACATCGTCAAACGCATGGCGGGCAGATTTCGAAAGGTCCGTGATAAACAAACATTTTTTCAATTTTGGATACCATGTGTTATTGCCCCCGGGGCATGGGATAGCCAAGTTCCTGCATGGCCTTGATTGTCGCCGGGTGAACATATTTGCGGGGGCTGCCGATGGGGTAAGGCGTATCCGGGAAAAAGGATAGGGCGGCATGATAGCGGGCAAACTGCTTGCGGTATTGTTGCCGGACGCGAACGATTTCTTTAACGATATCGTCCGGCAGACTGGCATCACCGGTCAGGCACATGGATCCGGCCCGGGCCCAGATATCACGGTTGATTATTTTGAGCGTGCCTTTTTTAATAAGCCCTGGAAACGCGATGATGTTTTTCGAGAAGTCATAGGCTTTTTGGATCCACTTCTTTTCAACCGGCAGAAAATAAATCTTTCTCCCCGAGCTGAGAACCTCCATGGTCGGCGGAGACGGTGCCATCGCTTTTACAAGATAGGTTCCGTTTTCGTTCGGTTCCAGTTTAGCACCGAAACTAAGCCGAATCGCATCCAGTTTGCCGTTCAAAAAGGCGTCCTTGCACCCGATGGCTCCCAGCGGCGCCCATTTAATTTTATCGTAAATTCCCAGAGCCTTGCCGAAAAGAGGTTTGTCCATTAGCACGCCTAAAAACACGCGGGCTCTCTGGAACGTCCCCACCCGCTTGCCGGCCAGATCCTTGAGGCTCTTAATGGCGGGATCACGGCTGCCGTAAAATCCAACCAGCCCCTCGTGGGAGACAATCGCCCGTACCGTCGGCCAGGGTAATTTTTCAAAGGGCCATCTCCCCTTGGCCAGATAATCCAGGTTGCCGACACCGCCGGCCATAACCGTATAGGGAACTTCACCCGTCTGCATTTTCTTGCGATTCTGGATGATATACTTGTAAATATACATGGCGCCCGGAGTTTCCTGATGCTTGATATGCACCCAGGAGCCGACCTTTTTAAATACCTGTTCATAAGCAGCGCCCACGTTGTACATATTGGTGCCGAAGGGGGTCGTCATCAGGACCACATCCACCGGCTTTTTCCCGCCAGATGCCGTACTGAGTGAAGGCTGAAAAACCAGAAACAGCCCTAAAGTTAATGCCATTGCCAATGTCAAACGTTTCATTTTTCTATCTCCTTTCCACTTTAGTTGGTTGCGGCAAATGGGTTGTCCATGCACTCATGGAGTCTGAAAAGAATTTTGCAAGTCACTGTTGCCAGGGGTTTTTTTTATCACCGTTTTTTTTCGCCATTGGTTCGCTAAAAATCCGGTGGTCAACACCACGGCCGCAAAAAATAAGATCATCTGTCCGTAAAGGCCGTAGCCGACCGCGCAAAGTGCTGTCACCAGCAAGAGACACTGTTCGCTGCGGGTGGTCTTTATAAAACAATACGTCTGGCAAAAACAAGCCATGGCTCCCACCGCAATCACCAGTGCACATAGTACGAGAGCGGCCGGTACAAGGGCCTGGCTTTGAGAAAAGATAATCGGATTTTTGACGGCAAAAAACGGGACCAGGTAAAAAGGCCCCACCAGCTTAAAGCTTTCCCATGAAGTTCGCATGTAGCTGGCTCCGGCAATCTGGCTGCCGACGATGGCTCCCCCCGCGATGGGTGGCGTGACGGCGGCCAGAATGGCATAATAGAAAACGAAAAAATGGGATACCAACTTCGACAGTCCCAGGTCCTCCAGTATGGGGGCGGCCACAAAGGCCACAACGATGTAAGCGATCACCGTCGGCGTGGAAGAGCTCAGGATAATGGACAGGACCGCGGTCAATATGAGTGTCGGCAGCAGGTAGCCCCCGCTGATACTGCCCACCACCAGGCTCAGCTTGGTGGCGGCCCCGGTAAAGGTCAGGCTTTTGACCAGCATACCGATGCAGGCCACGGCCACGCCGAAAGTGGCGGCCATGACCGTACCGCTGATCAGGTTTTGCATCAGCGCTCTTAATTTGGGTCGGGTGGCCCCGCGCAGGGAGGAAACCGCCAGCAGGCTGAAAATACCCCAAAACGCGGCGTATCCGGTCGAATAGTGAAGCAGCAGAACCGCTGTCAGCACGCCCATGGGTATCAAAAATAGCGGCGCACCGCTGGCCAGGATTTTCTTATCTGCGATTTCTTCTCTTTTTGAAATTTTTTCCCGCAAGGCGATCAGGATAACCCCCAAAACGGCAATGGCATAATAGGTCAGCGCCGGAATCAACGCTTTGAACATCAACTCGGTATAGCTGACACCTAAAAAGCTGGCCATAATAAAGACGGCGATGCCCATAATCGGAGGGGTTAGTTGCCCCCCGGTTGAAGCCATGGCTTCAATGGCGCCGGCGGTTTCGGCTTCAAACCCCGCTTTTTTCATCATGGGAATAGTATAAGAGCCGGTAATGGCCACATTGGCCGCCGCCACCCCGTTGACCATCCCCACAAAAGAGCTGGAAAACGTGGCCGTATGTCCGGCCCCGCCCAGCAAGTGCTTGCCGATCAGTTTGCCGAATTCCATAAAAAACCGGGTAACGCCGGTCGCCTCAAATATCGAACCAAAAAGGATCAGCAGAAACAGCATGTTGACCGAGACATTGAGCAGCATCCCGTAAATGCCTTGGAAACCAACGCTTAGATTGGATATAATGTAGCCGAATTCAAAACGGGGATGGCTGAGAACACCCGGAATCAGGTGGCCCCAGAAGGCATAGGCCAGTGCAACCAGTACCAGAACCGGAAAAATGGCGCCGAAACTTTTCCAGGTTTGAAAAATGACAATACTGATCAGCAGCACACCCACAAGGACATCGGTGGGCTCGGGGAAACCGGCCTCCATGTCGAGACGCTCGTAATTTGCGGCCATGTAAATTACCAGGGCCAGGCCTAACAGCATTAAAGATAAGTAGAGGATTTTTTTCCAGCCGGCGGCCGCGGTTTTGGCCCAACTGATAAAAATGACTGAAAAGCAAAATCCGAGATGGGTGTTCTGGTTCATGATTTCGCCGAAAAGCGGATACCAGACAATCAGCAGGTGATAGGCAATCATGGCAAGAACGGCGAAAGTTAGAAACCAGGTGAGGTATTGATCATAGCGATCCAACGGTTTGTGTCTTTCGTTTACCATATAGACCCCTTTTCAGCGGCGTTATGGATGCCAGGCGATGACGCTGATTCGAAGTTAATTATTCAATGGGGTTAAATTTTTCTTGAAATTGAATGAGATTCATAGTAATTGAATGAAATTATTTAGTCAAGAAATATTTTTCTAAAAATTATAGCGCTATAACTAACAATTATAATTATATAATTTAAATATATCAATAGTTGTCAAAAACTCAGAGAGAATAGAATATTATTCAATTATAGGGTTGATGATCTGATTAAAATTGTGAAATGAATGGGTGGCTCCGCCATGGCCTCTGATAATGAAAAAGTGAAGATTCTCAACGCTGCTGAAAAAATGATCGCCCGGCAGCGAGGCAATTCCACCATCGCCGAAATTGCCGCCGAAGCAAATGTGTTCGATTCAGTTATTTACCGGTATTTCAAGAGCAAGGAAGATCTTCTTTTTTGTGTTGCCGAAGAACGCACCCGCGAAGCGATAGAAGAACTGGAGGTCCAACTGCAGGGGATCGGGGACCCGATCAGCAAACTGAGCAAGCTGATCTGGTGGCAGCTCTACCGGCATGAAACAAACACAGAATTTTCAGAAATTCTTTTATTCCAATGCCGTTCGCGCAAGAATTTTTACTATCACAGCGCCTTTAATTTTGGCCGTGAGGTCTGGTTGATTCTCGAGGATATTCTGCGGGAAGGGATACAAGAGGCAGTGTTTGTTAAGAATATAAAGATACCGGCCGTGCGTGCGGCTGTTTTTGGATTGCTGGATGTGGAAATATTAATGTCCATGGCCGCTCAGGAAACCGGAACATCCCACGACGACCTGGATGATATCATGACCTTGATTCTTCCAATTCTCACTCGACAATGCAATCCGCGCCCAAACCGATTGGCGAAAAGATATAGAATTCTTAAATCCGCCGAAAAAATTTTTGCGGACAAAGGGTATGAATATGCCACCATCCAGGACATATCAAACCTGGCCGAAGTAGCCGATGGTACCATTTATGAATATTTTAAAAATAAGGAGGATCTCCTTTTTTCTGCAATCAAAGAGGGTCTTACGGTCTCGCCTCTCAAAGTTGGTCTGAATAGCTTTTCAGAAGCAATCGGTTCTGCCGGGCCGGTTAAAACGCCCATTGATAAAATAAAGCGGTTTATCAAGAATTTTTTTTCCATATATTTGATCCAGCCGGCATTTGCGAAGACATTAATTTTGCATGGGATATACAACCGCCCATTTTATCATTCAGCGGCTTATCCCATCTTCAAACAATATATTGAAAATATCTATCCTGTTTTGGATGCGGGTAAGGCTAATGGCTCTATTCGGGCCGAAGTGAATAATCGAATATTCCGGAATCTAATCCTGGGCGCTTTCAACCATACCGTTCTCAGGTGGATATTTGCTGAAAATGAATATAGGATCAACAAGACCCGGGAGATCGATCGGATGACCACGCTGCTGCTGTGTACCCTGACGGGAAAAGGCGATGTCAAGAATGGGGAATAATTTAAAGGAACAACACCCGGATGTCGCCGACAGATTGCATGCCGAGCTGCGCGACTACAGGCTGCGCTAAGGGCTTCCTGACATGGCGGGGATACACCGATGGCACATGGAATGCGAAAGAGCGGTTTAACATCCGTTTTCAAGCAACCTGCCAAAAAAACTACGCGACAACCAACCTGTTTGCCGGCAGCAGTTCACGAAGGACAAACTGTCTGTGAATGGAAGCCGCCTGGTAGAAACGGTAAAGATTCGACCTGAAAGCATCGGTTGACTTTTCGCTGCTGTTGAGTACAACCGACTGTTTCAGCCACGTTTCCGGCTTATAAAGGGAAATTTGAAACGAATTCGGCCCGATATTCCCCCGGCCGGCCTCGGTGCGCCATTTTTTAATTCGGTCTTCCTTTTTCGCCGGATACGCAAGGATGGCCGCTACCGAATCTTTTATCTCCTCAAACGCCACGCCGTCACCGGCAGACAACGCGGTATTCTCATTTCCGAACCTAACGAACAGGGCGTGCAGGGCCTCGCAACCTCTTAAATAATATTTCGGGTTATCCCGGGTTTCATGTCGCTTTTTCGGATACTCGTACTCGAAACTCCATTTCAGATAAGGCCTGTCCGGATAGGTAGCCACCGCCCCGTGCCCCAGGGCACCTGAGATGGTTTCGGCGAGCCACGACTTGATGTTGGCAATAAAACCGCCGCCCTTGCCATAACGCCTGAAAAAGTCCCTTTCTTTTTTCCTGATGTAATCGGCGATGTCCGGATCGAGCCCGGCGTCGAATTCAAAGCTGTCGTTATCGACTTTATTGTACCTGGAGCCCACACCGGAAAAGCCAAAATGAGAAAATGTGTCCGCGTAGACATGGGCCGCGACTCCAATGAGGCAGACACCGGCCGGATGCTTTGCATAGGCAAGATGATGGTCCACCAAATCCTGTGCGATCTTGCTGTTTTCCCGGCAGAGGAGACGCTCTGAAAAGCTGCTTCCTTTGTTTCCGGGAAGAAAGTGAAAGGGAACCCAGACCTGACGCTGGTCTTCAGGATCGCGGTTGCTGATGACATCCGATACATGATGGGCGGTTGCCTGGGCGTCGATCCTGCCGCCGTCCTGAAATTCGATAGCCGATTTAGCGGCATTGTCATCAACAAATTGGGCTGCAGTAGCGATGGTCTTGCAGATGCCGGGTTTCAGGCCGGCGGTTCTTGCCATGGCATAAGTGCCGTAGTAGTGCATATCGAGTTGCATGGGCTTACCTCCTGTGGTTAAGGGTAAAAAAAACTTCCGTGCTTGTACATCACAAGATAAATTCGGACCTAAACACAATCGCTATAAAGTAAATCCCTGGCGAGTCAAAGCCGGGTCCTTCCTCTCTCCGCGCCCGCTGCCGGTCCGCAGGGTTTACAGGCCGCAATCCGAGCCCGAATTCTCTACTCGATTGCCTGAAATTCGCGTATGAACTTGCGGTCAAGATAGTCCTTGAAAATAAATGCCAGGCGTCCGCCGAACAGTATCCACCACTTGTGAAATATGCCGGTACCGTCTCCCAAATTGAAAATCAGGAGATATTCTCCGCCCGGATCGAAAGACTGGAGTTCGGAGCCCTCCAGGGTCGCCATCAGATTGTGGTAAAGAATCGGATTCTGACGCACGGCATAAACACCGACCTTGTCCAGCGGCGAATCTTTGAAATAAATGCAGTCGCCGCCGCCGAATATATTGCTGTGAGCGGTACTCTGGAGGTACTGATTGACCACCATGCCTCCGTCAGGACC
>JAJRVC010000030.1 GCA_024277475.1 Deltaproteobacteria bacterium | reverse complement strand
GGCCAGGGCCGCTCCCGAAGATAAGCCGAAGAGCATCGTGGAAGTGGCAATAGCTACTTCAAAGTGGTTGGAGGCGCCGATCATGGCCGCCGGCGCGGCATCGATGTAGCGCAGTTTCAGCAGCCGTGCCAGACCGTACCCCAGCCAGAAGATCATCATGGTTTGGATGAAAAGCGGAATGGCGATCCACAGGATGGTCAGGGGGTTGCTGATGATGACCTCTCCTTTAAAAGAAAACAACAGCACCAGGGTGATGAGCAGCGCAATGATGGTTACCGGGGTCAGGATATGCAAGAATTTTTCTTTGAACCATTTCTCTCCTTTGGCGGCGATGAGCCATTTACGGGAAAGATAGCCGGCCACCAGCGGCAGGGCCACGTAGATCGCTATCGACAGCAGCAAGGCCTGCCAGGGTACCGGCAGGCGCCCCACGCCCAACAAAAATCCGCCCAACACACCATAGAGCACCAGCATGGTCAGCGAGTTGATGGCCACCATCACAAGCGTCAGCCCGTCATTGCCGCGGGACAGGTAATTCCACACCAGCACCATGGCCGT
Source organism: Deltaproteobacteria bacterium (assembly GCA_024277475.1). Next base: position 6,514 of record JAJRVC010000030.1, on the reverse strand, counting down.
GCAGGGTGCAACACCCAGCAGGATACATCCGGCCAGGTAGCTGCGCCACAGCGGAATCTGCAGCATTTTAACACCATCAGCCAGCACCACGGTTCCGGCCCCGTGGCTCGCCCCCACCGGTAGATCGAGGCCAAATGGCATCTTGACCAGATCCACGGCATCCGGGCCGATGAAATTGTAAAAAAGGGTGCCGAGAAATAATGTGGCAATCCCATACATGGTAAACGGTTTTATGGCCCAGTTGACAAACAGGGTTAAAAACACCGGTTTGCCGCTTTTACCGGCCTTGATGACCTCACCAAAATCGATCTTGACCATAATGGGATACATCATGAAAAACAGACAGACGGCGATCGGAATCGACACCACCGGCGCGCCCTTGACATAGATGGCCAGGCTGTCGAGAGATTGTGCCACGCCCGGGGCAATTTTCCCGAGCAAGATGCCCGCAATAATGCACAGAACCACCCATAGGGCAAGAAAACGCTCGAAAACACTGGTCATTTTGCGGTCATTGTTCTGGATTGCTTCATTGCTCATTGCATGTCTCTCCTTATCGATTATATTTAGCTGGTTTCACATTCGCTGGAACGAGTCTGCCGGCTGCACAGCACTTACCGGTCTTTAGCACCTGAAATGAGCGGTTTCAGGTTCAGGATTCAAGGTTCAAAGGTTATAGTAAACTGATATCCATAACTTTATTCATGGAGTTTGAGGCGTGACTTAGCTTGGCCTCTTTCACCCATTGGGTGAAACATAACATTCGCACCTATCAACGTGCGTCCCTTTTGTTAACGGCCGGTTATGGCGTTTCAACCCAGAACCATGAACGCTGAACCGTTCAACCTAGGTAGCATCTATAGTTTCGCAGCTTCTAACGGTGCCGCCATCCAGGGCACTAAAAATGCCCGCCCGGCAATTTGGCAAACCTCATCGATATACCGGCTTTCCTGGGCCTGCCTGCCCACCAGGATCGGATCGCTGACCGCAACCGATGTGAGGCTTTGATTGATCACCCAGGCAAAAGGCTCGATACCGGCTCTGTGCAGATCTTTTGCAAGCACAGCCGCCTCATGGACGGGAGTGGCCTCCGGTAACGTCACAAGCAGTATCTTGGTAAATTCAGGATCCCGCAAACGGGGAAGCAGCTTGCGCACGGAATCCGGGATATCGCTCATCGAGCGGGATATCTGGCGGTGATAGGCCGCGGTGGTATCCAGCAGCAACAACGTGTGGCCCGTGGGGGCGGTGTCAATCACCACAAAGCCCTCTGTCCCCTCAGAGACCGCCCCGGCAAAGGCCCGGAAGACGGCAATCTCCTCGGTGCAGGGCGAACGCAAATCCTCCGCCAGCAGGGCGCGCCCCTGTTCGTCCAGATCCCGGCCTGCCGTCTCCATCACCTTTTGCGTGTAAGCCTGGATTTCGACCTGCGGATCGATGCAACTGACCCGCAGACCCCTGACGGGCTTGCCAATTGCCCGGGCGACATGGGCGGCAGGGTCGGTGGTAGTCAGATGCACGTTGTGCCCTTCTGAAGCCAGCCGGACGGCAAGGATAGCGGCCAGGGTTGTCTTGCCGACGCCCCCTTTGCCCATAGTCATGATTACCCCCCGACCCGCGGCATTCAGCTCCGGCAAAAGGGCGGACAGGGCGGCGACCGCATTCCCCCTTTCATCGTGATCGGACGGTGCCGGGGCAATGCCGGAGAATTCGATCTCCTTTTTGAAAACGCCTCGCAAGGCGTTGATGCCAATCATGTTGAAAGGGCGCAGCGGGATATCGCTGCGTGGAAGTGCCGACAGGGAAGCCGGCATAGCTTTCAGCGCATTCCGGCCTCTTTCGGATAGGGCCGTCGCCGCTGCATCGCTTTCGTCCCGGGCGGTAAAAACACCGTTGATGATCAGTTGCTGATTTAAAATCTTCTGGGCCTTCAACTCGGAAGCGGTTCGGGCGGCTTCGGCCAGCGCACCGGCTTCCGGGCGGCTGACGACCACCAGCGTTGTTTTTTCATGATCGGTTAGAGCTTTTCGGGTTAGCGCATAAAGTTTACGCTGGGCCTGCAGGGTGGAAAGGGGCCCCAGGCAGGAGGTACCGCTTTGATTGTTTTGCAAAAAATCGCTCCAGGCGGCCGGCAACTCCAGCAATCGTAACGTATGGCCCGTAGGGGCCGTGTCGAAAATAACGTGATCGAACCCGTCTGAAGCCTGCGGGTCGCCAAGCAGCCGTGCAAACTCGTCAAAGGCGGCGACTTCTAAGGTACAGGCCCCGGAAAGCTGCTCCTCCATTTGGGCCACCGCCGCCTCAGGCAAGACACCCCGGTAAGGTCCCACCACGCGTTCGCGGTAGGCGCGGGCTGCCGCTTTGGGATCCACATTGACTGCAAAAAGGCCGTCAACAGCCGACACTTGCCGAGTCTGTGAACTGACCGGGGTACCAAGCACCTCCTGCAGGTTCGATGCCGGATCGGTACTGACCAGAAGAACCCGCCGGCCCTTATCGGCTAAGGCAATAGCGGTGGCCGCGGAGATGGTCGTTTTACCGACACCACCTTTACCGGTGAAAAAAAGATTGTGCGTGGCATTTTCTAATAGATTCATCTATGTTAACTCCTGCTTGTTCCACAGGCCGGCGATGCGCGCCAACACCTCACGTTCCGGATAGCGTCCCTGTGATACGATTTTTCCATCGGCAATGATGATGGGTAGACACTCGGTACCCTCTTTTTGCATGGCTTCTACCAAAAGTCTGTTGCCGACAAAAGCATCCGGCTGCCGGGTCAGGTTGTAACGATCCACCTTTACCCCCTTTGCCATAAGCCAATCAATGTCCGCGGCAAAATGTACCAATGCCATATCGACAAAGGGTCCGCAAACCCCTGTATCACAACACATCGGCGGATCGTAGACTTCCAGCTTTTGAATCATTGTTCCGCTCCTTCGGATAGAGTTTATAATGTTTTATGCCCGGCACAGTTCTTTGGGATCAATCTTTAAAATTTCCTTCAACCGCCCGGCGTCTTTCCGGACCTGGGGATCATTAGCCAGTGATCGGCATACCCATTTTAGAGCTTCTTTTATGTCCGCAGAAGCCTGGTCGCCTGCTAAACGGTAATACATCCAGCGGCCGTCTTTACGGCCATCCACCAGACGCGCCTGCCTGAGAACGGACATGTGTTTGGACACTGTTGAAGGCGCCAGTTCGAGCAACTCGATAAGCTGGCAGACGCAAAGCTCCTGTGCTTCCAGGGCCAGCAGGGCCCGCACGCGGTTCTCATCGGCCAGGGCCTTGGTGATGTTCATGAATGCTAACATGGGCCCTCCATAATTCGTTATATGACGAAACATAGCAATGTTGATGCGGGCTGTCAATACCTTCACGTAAAATTAATACTTGACAAACCATTTTAGCTTTTTTATAAATAATTTAGTAAATACTTAATTAGATTGGAGGCTGTTTGCCCTCTTCTGCGATATATTTTAAAGCCCTTGGCGATGAAACCCGCTTTAAGATCCTGAGCCTTTTGTTAAGCCATGATTTGTGTGTCGGGGCTCTCGCCAAACGCCTCAAGATCTCGGAAGCGGCCGTTTCTCAGCACTTGCAAGTGCTCAGAAAGGCCGGGTTCGTGCAGGGAGAAAAGCGGGGATACTGGACCCACTATGCGGTTCGAACCGATAGGCTGGTTCAGATCGCCGACGATCTGAAAAAGATGGCTGCCGGAAAACCGGCAACACAAGGGGGTTGTTTCAGGACATTTCCAATATTAGAGCAACAAAGGGGAAAGGAGGTGATTGATATGTGTCAGGATTGCTGCCAGCGCCCGGAAAAATTGAAGGGAAAACCGGAAGACTGCACTGCGGAGCAAATCCGGGAATGTCATGGGGATACACAGGAACATCCCTGTAAACCGGAAAAAAAGTAACCGCCAGATGCCCGACCGGCAATGTGGTGAGGCAAGCGAGGGTCCAGTGACATTTGCTTAAGGCTGTCTTTTTATGTATTTTCAGGGCTTGGTTCTAACACCGGCCACGGCTTATTCGTTGGTTGGGTTGAGTCAGCCGGCGGATTGGGTTTCTCCGCCTTGCGGACCAACCTAGTTGCCAGCCATTTTTGTGCCATCAGCGAAACCCAACACAATGGGCGAAGATAGAACCATCCCCGAAAATTATAAGGCAACAACATTAGGGCACCGCCCTGCCTTGCGATTTAAAAAAAAATCATGCCCGGTTTCAGGGTGAAGGAAGTTTACATGTATTATTTTTATGCCGCCACCGCTGCCGCAGCTCTCATTTCCCTTATAATCAGCCGCGAAAAAACCTTTAAGGCGTTTCGCATCGCCTATAAGCGGTTGGTTAAAATCCTGCCGGCCTTTCTCACCATGCTCATCCTGGTGTCCGTGGTGCTGTTTCTAATTCCGGAGGAACTCATATCGACCTATCTCGGCGGCAACAACCGGTATCTTGGTGTACTGATCGGTGCCGTCTTGGGGTCCGCTGTGTTGATGCCCGGCTTTATCGCCTATCCGCTATGCGGTATCCTGCTGCAAAAAGGCGTGACTTACATGGTGGTTTCGGCTTTCAGCACGACCTTGATGATGGTGGGAGTGCTGACTTATCCGGTAGAAAAGGCTTACCTGGGGGCCAAAGTCACCCTGGTCCGTAACCTGATCAGTTTTGCGATTGCCCTGGTGGTCGCGCTGGGGACCGGTCTGTTCTTCGGCGAGGTTTTTTAATGAAACACGGTAAAATGCTGCTTATTTTTGGTTATTTCGGGTTTTTGGGGGCATCTTTCCTTTGGGGGTTTGCGCCGGGGGTGAAAATCGGCCGAAATTTCATCCTATTTTCGATCGAGATGCTCAAAATTCTGCCCTGTGCCTTTGTGTTGATTGGCCTTTTCGAAGTGTGGGTGAAAAGGGAAACCGTTGAAAAACATCTGGGAACCGAAGCGGGCATCCGAGGTTATCTTTGGTCTTTTGTGCTCGCGGGCACCACCGTCGGCGGCCTGTATGTAGCATTTCCCGTGGCCTATTCCCTTTACCGTAAAGGTGCCAGACTGGGTGTCATTTTCAGCTACATCGCCGCTGCCGCGATCTGCCGCATTCCGATGACGATATTTGAAGCTTCCTTTTTGGGAGTCAAATTTTCCATTGTCCGGCTGACGGTATCCTTACCGCTGGTTATCGTCAGTTCCATGTTGCTGGGAAACTTCCTGGAGAAAAAACAGTATCGCCTAACTGAAGGAAAATAGGAATATCCTCCATCGGTTTTCACAGTTAGTCACCTCACACTGCTTGAATGTCGAAATTTAGTTGACATGAACTGTCGTGGCTCCGCTTTGGAGAGAAAAAATCTCAGATCTAAGCAACCCAATGCGAAATCAGATAGATAAAGAGACATCAAGTGAAGAACTTATGACCAGGATAGGTGCGGGAGACCGGTATGCCTTTGAACTGCTGGTACGACATCATCAGCGTTCAGTGCTGAATTTTATCTATCGTTTCATTGGAGAACGCAGCCAGGCCGAAGATCTGACCCAGGAGGTATTTTTAAGGGTCTGGCAATCGGCTGCGACCTATAAACCCACTGCCAAATTCACGGCCTGGCTATATCGCATTGTCGCCAACCTTTGCATCAATAAACATAAATCCGATCGAATAAAGAAATTGTTCATGGTCCCCTTTGCGCGGCAGGAAGAAAAGCATTCGGTGAATGAATCCACAATCGAGCATGCTGAGAAGGTCTCATCGCCGGAGGATCTCCTGTTGGCGGCAGAACGGAAACACCGGATTTTGAATGCCCTCCGGCAATTGCCGGACAACCAGAGAATGGCACTTATCCTGAAGACCTATGACAATCTATCTTATCAGGAAATTGCCTGGATTATGGGCCGTTCCGTCGCGGCTGTGGATTCCTTGCTTATCAGGGCAAAAAAAAATATTTTAAAAAAACTGTCTTCCCTGGAAAAAAAACCGCAGGTTTTTCGACATTAAACTGTTTAACACTATAGAGACTGCATAAATGCGGATTCCAGAATAACCGATAGCGAATTCGCAACTAGCTAAATCCATCCGGATCAAAAGGTTGCAATGATGAATTGCCGCACCATCAGAAAAAGGCTATCTGCCTATCAGGACCAAGAATTGAGCTCAAATGAGCAGGGGCGAATCAGGTCACACCTTCAAGGCTGCCCGGAATGTAGTAAACAGTTTGCGGAGTTGCAATACACCCGGGAGGTCCTCGATGAACTACCGGATATTCAGCCGGCACCGGGATTTTATCTCGAAGTCCGCAAAAAAATATCCGGATCGAATGATCGCCGTTTGTTTCCAAAGCTGCGGCAGGCTTTTCAATTTCTTCCCTCACCGCTGGCGATGGCCGCATACTTGCTCATTGGTCTGTTGGCCGGAACTTATCTAGGAAATTTCATGGGCCAGGGAGCTTTTAATCTACGGCAGTCGGGAGTCATTTCCGCCACCCGGCAGCCCATCCTGGCTTCGTTGAGAAGCTTTGACGCTGTT
>JAJRVC010000563.1 GCA_024277475.1 Deltaproteobacteria bacterium | reverse complement strand
TAAATTTTATCCTATTTTTATTCCTCTTTTGAGTGTAAAGTTTCTTTTTCAACCCGAAACGTTGAACCCTGAACCGCTCAACCTTGGAAGGAGAAAGATATGAGCCGTGAGAATGCAATTGCCCGTGCCGAGAAAATTTTTGACGATGGTACGTTTTTTGATTTGTTGAGCCGCTGGGTTTCGCATCCGACTGAAAGTCAAAACGAGGCCTGCCGGGATGCTCTGCGGGCTTATTTGACCGGAGCCATCACGCCCTACCTGGAAAATATGGGCTTTACCTGCCGGCTGGTGGACAACCCGGTCAACCCCAGGCTGCCCTTTCTGATCGGCCGGCGAATGGAAGGCACGGACCGGCCCACGGTATTGACCTACGGCCACGGTGATACGGTTCTGGCCATGGACGGCCGCTGGCGGGAAGGGCTTGAGCCCTGGCAGGTAATTAAGGAAGGTGAACGCTGGTACGGACGCGGAACGGCCGACAACAAAGGCCAGCATGCCATCAATCTGGCCGCCTTGGCCTGTGTTCTTGAAGAACGGCAAAAGCTGGGATTTAACGCCAAAGTTTTAATCGAGATGGGCGAAGAGATGGGTTCGCCCGGACTGCACAAAATCTGCGCCCTGGAAAAAGAGGCCCTGGCGGCCGATGTACTCATCGCTTCGGATGGACCCCGCATCGAGCCGCAGAAGCCGACGCTTTTCGGCGGCAGTCGGGCGGTGTTTAATTTTGATTTGCGTCTTGAGCTCAGAGAGGGTGGCCATCATTCCGGCAATTGGGGTGGGCTGCTGGCCAACCCGGGGATCATTCTGGCCAATGCCATTGCTTCGATGGCCGATGCCCGGGGGTGTATCCGGGTCGATGGGCTCAGACCCGAGGGCATCCCGGATTCCGTCAAACGTGCTCTGGCCGAACTGGAAGTCACCGGCCGTGAAGGTCCTGAGATCGATCCGGGTTGGGGTGAGCCAGGACTCAGCCTGGCCGAGAAAGTTTACGGCTGGAATACCCTGGAGGTGCTGGCCTTTGAATGCGGCAACCCGGCCGCCCCGGTCCACGCCATTCCACCCAGTGCCTGGGCCCGCCTGCACGTGCGTTTCGTGGCCGGCTGCAATCCGGATGACTTCATTCCCGCTGTTCGAAAACATTTAGACGAACACGGCTTTACGATGATTGAAATCATACCACCGCGCGAAACCTGGTATCCGGCCACTCGCATGGATCCGGATAATCCCTGGGCTCAATGGGCGGTATCATCGGTGGAGAGGACCTGCGGGCAAAAGCCGGCCTTTTTACCCAATCTCGGGGGAACCCTGCCCAACGATGCCTTCAGTGACATTTTAGGCCTGCCGACCATCTGGGTGCCCCATTCCTATGGCGGCTGTTCCCAGCATGCTCCCGACGAGCATCTTCTGGCCCCCATTGTAAAGGAAGGGCTGCGGCTGATGACCGGGTTGTTCTGGGATTTGGCGGAAAATCCGCCCAATGACGGCATAGCCTGAAATTGCAGCTGGATATTGAATATTCAATAGTAAATTCCGGCCTGGTTCAGTTCATCAGAGTATGTAGTTTAACCGATACAATCCTTTGGTAGTAGCCGAAATCTTTATCAGTGGTAAAAATCGGCACGTCTAATCGTTTCGCAACAGCGCATATCAGAAAATCAATATGAGATCCTTGAATATCCCTTTTTCTGCACTTGTTACAAAGTACAGCCGCCGACTCATAATCGACATCCAGAATGGGTTGGATTAAGCAGGTAATTATATTCATCAGGCACAACTATGCTCGGCACTCTTAAAACTGTCGAGCTTTTCTTTTTGACCCAACGGTCACCTATGGCACGCGTGGATGGGGAAATTGGGCGGCTGTTCCAATCTTCAAGCTAATCGGATTCGGACAAATCTGAAACAAGATCCAGGCTAATATGTGCCGAAATGCGCATGTACTTCAAATCATCGGTTATTGAGATTGTGGTTACTTACTCAGCTTTCAGCGCTCAATCCCTAAAACCTGGTACGAATCGATTTGTTGCAAAAAAGTGTATTTTGACATATGAAGCATACAGATGATGGGAAAATCCACTGGGATAGAGGCATAAAATCTAATAAAGGCAAAACCCTGACGGGTTGCGAATAATTGAGCTCAGACACTTAAATGAATAGCGCCTCCGAAAAATTAACCAATTATTATAAACTGCTTGGAATCGATCCAAAGGCCGACCGGCAAACCGTAAAGCAAGCCTATCTGGCGAAGATCAAAGAATGGCATCCGGACAAAAATCCGGACCGCCGCGAAGAAGCCGAAGAAAAGACCAAAGTCCTCAATCAGGCCTATCACATACTGGGAAACCCAGAACAGCGTAAAAATTATGACCGGATGCTTCGCTATACCCAGGGGAAAGATTTCAACCAGTATGTAAATGATGAGGCCCTCAGGGATAAACTCGCTAAAGCCTATCCGGCCCTAAAAACGGCTCTAAAAAGCGTTCGGGTACTGTATGCCCTTTTCAAGGACGCTGTAAACGGAAAATACAAATTGAATCCGACCAGTGTGGCCATGATCGGCGGTGGTTTGCTTTATTTCATTCTGCCCGCAGATCTAATACCGGATTTCATACCTGCAATCGGCTATTTAGATGATCTGGCCGTCTTAACAACCATAATGAGTTCTTTGAAGAAAGAAATTAGCGCTTATTGTATTTGGAAGGAAAAATAAAAAACAGGAGAATTTATTCCATGTTTGATCCTTTAAAAATTGATAAACTTTTACGGTACAGGGAGTTCTAATATGAACATTACATTTCACGGCGCTGTTCGAGAAGTCACCGGTTCCATGCATCTTTTAGCCACTGAACAGGATCGTATTTTGCTGGATTGCGGCATGTTTCAGGGACGGCGTAAAGAAACGAGGGAAAAGAACACCGTCATGCCGTTTGACCCCCGGATATTGACCAACGTGGTGCTTTCCCATGCCCATATCGATCACTCCGGCCGGCTTCCGCTGTTGACCAAACACGATTTTAGCGGCCGCATTATTTGTACCCGTGCCACAGCGGCCGCCTGTGAATATCTTCTGCTCGATTCCGCGCATATCCAGCAATCGGATGCCGAATACCTGAATTATAAGACCGTCCGCTCCGCTCTGCTGAAAATGGAAACATCAAAGCGTGCTAAGAAAGGAAGTAAAAAAGGAATCAACGATATAAAAAAAGTCTTGAAGAAAAACCACCATAAACTCGATGTCGAAACCATCAACGAGCTGATGAACAGACATCATCTTGAAGGCGTCAGTCCTCTTTACACTGCCGACGATGCCCAGGAGGCCCTATCCAGTTTCGATGGTTATCCCTACCGCAATCCGGTATCGATCGGACGGGAGATGACCTGCACTTTATACGATGCGGGCCACATTCTCGGCTCGGCTTTCGCCTTGATCCGGGCCCGTGATAACGGTCGCAACTTTACCGTTGGTTTTACGGGGGATATCGGCCGGTTTGATAAACCGATTATTAAAGATCCGACCCTGAACTTTGAGAAACAGGATCGGGAGGTAGATTTACTGATCATGGAGAGCACCTATGGGAACCGGCTGCATGAACCGGTTGTGGATTTGAAACCCAGGCTCAAGCAGGTATTGGTGGACACCTATGATCGGGGCGGAACAATATTAATTCCTTCCTTTGCGTTTGGTCGTACCCAGGAGTTGCTGTACGTGCTGCACGAGTTATACAATGAGAATGAAGTGCCGCGTTTTCCGGTCTACGTCGACAGCCCGCTGGCCACCAAGATTACCCGGGTTTTTGCAGAACACCCCGAAGTGTACGACCGGGAGACCCATGAAACATTCCTGCAGCAGGGTCAGAATCCTTTCCAGTTTCCCCAGGTTAATTTTGTCGGATCGGTTGAAGAATCTATTGCGCTCAACCGGGATGAGACACCCCATATTGTGGTCTCGGCATCGGGTATGTGTGAAGCCGGACGCATCCTGCATCACCTGCGGTATAAAATTCATAATTCAAAAAATACCATTCTCATCGTCGGCTACATGGCCCAGCACACTTTGGGCCGGCGTATTCTTGAACAGGGTGAAGAATATGAGAAATCCGGCAGAAAAGGCAAACCGCCCCTGCTGAAATTTATGAACAAAGAGTATCCGCTCAAGGCGCGCGTGGTCAAGCTGGGTGGTTTCAGTGCCCATGCGGATAAAAACGAAATGCGCCGGTTTCTACAGGAATCGAATTTGAATATAAAGCGAATCGCCCTGGTGCACGGCGAAGAAGATCAAACCCTGGCGTTTGCTGAAGATTTAAAATCTGATGGTTTTGCGGTGGTCGTACCCAGAAAGGGTGAGACCCTTCAGCTGAAATAGATACCCTAGACGTCATACCCGCTAGGCCTGTCCCTGCAGAGGCAGGGAGCGGGTATCCGGTCTTTAAAACGGCTCTTTGCAATTTTATTGTTGACAATCTCGTAAAAAGTCAAAATTCTTGAATTTTGATTCTTATAACCCATTGTAACCATTAAGTGTTAAATTTTATTTTTGTGTTTTTTGTGCCTTTTTGCGGCCATATCATTATTTATTGATCCGGAAATGCCAATGAATTAATAAACATATCCTGAAAATCAGGATGGGCGGAAAGCTCCAGCACCTGGGTAGCCCGGCTGAGCTCATTTGCCCGAGTTGAAAATTCTTCGTCAAAAAGAGCCAGAATGGCACCTGCCCCGGCAGCATTTCCCACCACGTCGATATCTTCTTCAGGAATCCGGGGAAACATTCCGATGGTCAACGCGTCTTTCTTGTTAATAAAGCTTCCAAATGCTCCGGCCACCAACAGCTTTGTCGGCCGCTGCATTCCTGCCTCTTTGCACAACAAATCAATGCCGGTTCGCAGGGCTCCCTTGGCCAGTTGGACGGCTCGAACATCCTTTTGAGTGAATGTCACCGGCCGGCCGTCTTGTGTTTCCTCAGAAGAGGCCAAAACGAATTCAAGGGAGCCATTGTCATCCGGGCGAAGATAAGGGGAGTCGGCCTTGCGGTTAAAGGCGCCGTCATTTAAAATTATGCCGGCCCTGAACAGTTCAGCAGCTGCACTGATTACCCCGGTACCACAGATACCAGCCATTTTTTTGGGTTTACCCGGATTTTTTTGAATAACCGAGCAAGCGGCTTTCCCGTTGGTTTTCTGAATTTTGACGGCATCAATTGCACCGGACACCGCATGCATGCCGTGATGGATGGCGGCACCTTCAAAGGCAGGTCCCGTCGCGCACGAGGTTGCCGCCAAACCGTCCTTTCCCAAATACATGATTTCTCCGTTGGTGCCCACATCCACCAGCATGGTCCCCTTTGCGGCACAAGATAATTCAGAAGCCAGAGCGGCACTTACAATATCCGCTCCAATGAATCCCGTGATCAATGGCAGGGTGCGAACTTGTGAATCCGGGTTAAAGCGAAAGCCGATTGAAGCGGCGCGCAGGGATCTTTCTTTAACAAATCCTGGTTCATAAGGAAAAACCCCGATAGATGACGGATCTTCCCCCACAAAAATGTGGATCATGGTGGTATTGCCGACTACGGTCATGGTTTTTATATTGATCGGATCGATTCGGGTGGACCGACAAAGGGAAGTGACCCCCCATTCGATTGCTCTGACCGCCATTCTTTGCTGGCGTGTCAAAGAGCCGGGGTCTGTACGGATGGCACCGATGCGGCTCATGACGTCATCACCGAACAGGGTCTGGGGATTTCTTGCAGAAGTGGAGGCCATCACTGCTCCGGAACTCAGGTCACACAGATAGACCGCTAGGGTGGTGGTTCCCAGATCCACTGCCAATCCGTACGATTCGGGTTGGCCGGACCAGGACGATTTCAAGCCCGACAGCTTGTTGAAAAGGGTCGGAAGACCTTTTTGAGCTACTTCAGCGCTGAGTCGGCTTGTTTCAGGTATTTGCAGGGAAATGTCTTTTGAAAGCTTTAATCGGCAAGCCAGGCGGAAACCTTCCGACAGATAAGACGGTCCCAGAATTTTTAATTCCGATTCATCCGGCTTGTCAGCGGCTTCACGGGAAGGTCCAATGACTCTGACCCGGCACTTGCCGCAGCTTCCCTTCCCCCCGCAGTCCGTGCGCAGAAATATACCCGCACCGATCAGGACCTCTAAAACAGTTTGACCTGATTCGGCCCATAGTTCCCGGTTCTCTGATATTAAGTGAATTTTATGTTTTACTGAATCCATTGTTAACCCCCGTACGCTTTAACCTGAAATAAGGTTTATTGGTTGAAATTAAGCATTGTTTTGGTGCTGATTCAAAATCTTATTTGCTAGCGGGAATTTTCTATGCCACATGAATCGGATCAAGTCAAAACATAAACTAAAAAACTTATCTTGAAAGATATAGGAAAATAAGTGTAAATCATTCTAATGAGAGAGCAACGGGTGGAATCGAAGCGAAAACTGCACTGGGCATGGGTGATTCTGGGAATTTGTTTTGTGAATCTTTTTGTCAATTATTCGGTTCGACTCGGCTACGGCGTGGTGTTGCCGGAGATGATCCGCACCCTGAATTTTGGCAGGACCGCCGGGGGATCTATTTATAATTCCTATCTGTTAACCTACATCGCAATCACTCCGTTTACCGGATATTTGACCGATCGATTCGGTGCCCGGCGGGTTATCACCATCTGCCTGTTTATTTTTGGATTCGCCGTTTTTTCGATGGGTACCGTCCATACTCTCTGGTCGGCCTGCCTTATTTACAGTGTTGTCGGCCTGGGTGCTACCGGCCTCTGGGCGCCGGTGATTACGCTGGTGCAGCGCTGGTTTGCATTTCATCGCCGCGGTTTTGCCCTGGGAATTCTTTCCACCGGTTATGGTCTGGGATTTGCCACCATGGGAGCCGTATTTCCCTGGATTGTCACCACCTTCAACTGGCGCTATGCCTGGTTTTTTTTAGGAGGACTGGCATTTGCAATGGTGACGGTAAACGGCATATTTTTAAGAAGCGATCCAAACCATTCCGGTGTTAAGCCGTGGGGTGAGGTTCGGGAACCCATTGATCGCAATAGGGGTGATCAAATATCTCCCAAACGAATTCCAATGAGCTATTTGATGAAGGACAGCCGTTTCTGGTTGATCGGCTTTTCTTATTTCGCCATTGCTTACAGTCTTTATGGTATGACAACCTTTATGGTAGATTACGCCCAATATCAGCTGAACCTGTCTCTGGAAAAGGCCAGTTTTCTGGCAACCATTCACGGAATCAGCCAGATGATCGGGGTGTTGGCCGTCTTACCCTTGTCCGACTATCTGGGCCGTAAAAGAACCATCATCGTTTCCAATGCAATTATCACCGTTTGTCTGGCATCCATTCTGCTGGCCGGAAAATCATGGGGCCTACTGTACCTTTTTATTGGATGCATGGCTTTTTTTTACGGACCCACCTGGCCGATTTACGGCGCTTGTGCCGGGGATTATTTCCCGCGTGAAATCATGGCGACGGTAATAGGCGCCTGGACGCCTTTTTACGGACTGGGCGCGATTTTAACCCACTGGATTACAGGAATGCTGAGGGATGCCACCGGTGTTTATTATCATGCATTTTTCATCAACATGCTAATGGCCGCGCTCGCCATTGGCTTGATGTGCTTTGTTCGTAAGAAACCGAAGGGTTCAGAGCCTGGAGTTGCCGAACACTGAAACCTATATTTGCAACATTAAGTTAACGGCGTGTTAACTGCCCCGCAGGGGCCATTTTTTCTGAGCGTAGTCTCAGAAAAATCTTAGTTCATTAGGGCCTTGGTACATGCATTGTTAAATACGAAATCATATTATATAGTTTATTCTCACCGCAGAGCCGCAAAGGCCACAGAGAATCTGTTTCTCTTTTACCGTCCTCTCAACGGCAAAAAAAATAATAGTTACCTCGGTGACCTTTGCGTCTCGAGCGAAGCGGGCGGTGAAACAAAATAAAATACGTCATCGAACTTACGAATCGAAGCGCTTGGTTGCTGAACTATGGTCGGATTTATTGGACATCTGGATGATTGGTAAATATGGGAGGTTCGAAAATGAGTCGATTTTTAATGGTGGATATTGGAGCCGGTACCATGGATGTGCTCTGGTATGATACACAAACCGACCTTCATTACAAGGCGGTGGTAAAGTCTCCGGTGAGGTATCTGGCTGAACAGGCAGCCGAATTACCCGGCAACCTGGTAATTACCGGCTCTGAAATGGGAGGAGGGCCGATCACACAAATCTTAAAGCAGCGCGCAAAAGAAGCTGGGGTCATCATGTCCCTGTCGGCCGCTGCCACGCTTCACCACAATCCGGAAACGGTTCGTTCCTGGGGAATCAGCATCATCGAAGATGAAAAAGCAGGAACTTTAGGTGAGGATAAAAAATATTCTTCACTGGTACTGGCCGATCTCGACCCCGGGCGGCTGCGGCAGATTGTGGAAAGCTTCGGCGTGCCGTTTTCTTTCGATGCCGTGGCGATTTGCGCCCAGGATCATGGGGTACCGCCGGCGGGTGTATCACACCTGGATTTTCGCCATAATATGTTCAAAACCCGGCTCGATGAGAACCCCTATCCCCATGTGTTGCTATATAAAAGCGATGAGGTTCCCGTTGCGATGAATCGTCTGAAATCTATCGCCTTAAGCGCCGCTGCCATTGCCACGGAAGAAATCTACGTCATGGACAGCGGCATGGCGGCTATTCTCGGTGGATCCATGGACATACTCGCACGCGACCGGGATCGAATCGTGATTCTGGATGTGGCCACCTCACACACGGTCGGTGCCGCCCTGATTGCCGATGAAATTACCGGCTTTTTTGAATACCACACCCAGGACATCACCCTCCAACGCCTCGATGATTTAATTGTGGATTTGTGTGATGGTAAACTGGAGCATCACCGGGTGCTGGCGGAAGGAGGGCATGGGGCCTATCTGCGCAAGGTCTTAGACTTCCAGACCGTTGATGTCACCATTGCCACCGGCCCCAAACGACGACTGGTGGCACCCTCGAAACTGAAAATCACATTCGGCGCCCCCTGGGGAGACAACATGATGACGGGGACGGTGGGCCTGTTGGAAGCTTTGCGGAGACGCAAGGGACTTGAACCGATTGACTATTTATAAACCCAATCCGGATAAAACGGAAAATATAGGGTAATATATGTAAAATTTTCCATCTATGAACACTTTTCTGCCTTCTGAAATTCACCTTTTTCCCTTGACTTGACCATTCAAATTGACTACTATTTTTTTTATAAAGGAGGTGGCTATATGAAAACCATGGGAATTAGCGAATTTAAATCACATGCCTTGAAAATTTTGGACCGAGTTGCCAAAACACAGGAAATAATTGTCATCACAAAGCGAGGTAAGCCGTTAGCCCAAATAACACCGTATCGCACTTGTGATATAAACCCCAAGCCGGGCAGACTTTCTGACGCTCTTGTTTTTGAAAAAGATGTAATCTCACCATTGGGTGAGGAAATGTGGGATTCCTGCAAATGATATATCTGCTTGATACACACACCTGGATCTGGTGGAACATGAATCCAGAGAAATTGTCACAAAGGGTTAAAGGATTAATTGGCAATGCTGAGATGTACGATGAGATACTATTGTCTGCAATTTCTCCATGGGAATTCAGCAAACTCCTCGAAAAAAAGAAAGTTGGAATTTCGTGTGACCCAGAAGATTGGATAAATACTGCCCTTGATATGCCAAAACTTAGGTTAGTGCCTCTCTCTCCTGTTTTATCATACCGCTCAACTGTACTACCCCAACCTTTCCATAATGATCCGGCTGACCAAATTATTGTGGCAACGGCAAGGGAAGAAAATGCAACGATATTGACGAAAGATGAAAAAATTCTTTCTTATGAAAATGTTCGAAGTTTTTGGTAACCATTAAATAAGTTGAGGAACAAGGCAGTTGAGCAAGCCGCGAAATTGATGCCGTTTTTTTTCATTACCGTTTCTTGTCACAAGGAGGCCAAGTTATGATCAAAGTCAAAACATTCGCCAGTCCGTTAAAAATATTTCAAGCCCGAAAAGAACTCGAAGATCTGGATGCAATGGTCAACAAGTTCATCGAGGAAAACAAGGTGCAAAAGGTCATATCAGTCAGTGATACCTGCACTGAGGATGAAAGCGGCAGCATTGGTGTGATCAGAGTTATTGCCTATGAGTAGAGGATAGATGGTCAGAGGCCGGAAGTCAGATGACTGCTGAAAAGGCTCCGTATGGAAAAATTCCGATTGAAACGTGCTCAGGCTGAAAGCAGCGTTTCGTCCTTCAGGGTTTGTCCAAATTCGGCAATGATATCCGCCACGCTCATTTTTTTCTTTTCTTCACCTTTTATGTCGAGCTGGATCTTGCCTTGGTGAAGCATGACCATCCTGTTGCCGTATTTGAGTGCCTGATTCATATTGTGGGTGACCATCAGGGTCGTCAACCTGTTTTCCTGTACCATAGAATCGGTCAAATCCATTACCTTGGTAGCAGTTCGTGGGTCCAGAGCAGCGGTGTGTTCATCGAGCAAAAGCACCTTGGGAGGAGCCAGGGTTGTCATAAGCAGGGTCAGGGATTGGCGTTGTCCACCGGACAACATCCCTACGGATTGTTTCAGCCTGTCTTCCAGATTGAGATCAAGGACTTTTAGTATTTCCTTATATTTGGAACGCCTGTTGCCTGTGACCCCCCACTTAAGACTCCGCTTTTTGCCCCGTAGTTCAGCCAGGCAAAGGTTTTCTTCTATGGTCATTTCACCTGCCGTACCCATTGTCGGGCTTTGGAATACCCGGGATATAAACCGGGCCATTTTATAATCAGGCCATCTCGTTACGTCCCGGCCGTCCACAATCAGTTGCCCTTCGTCAGGCTCAGTTGTTCCGGCAATGACGTTCAAAAGAGTCGTTTTCCCCGCACCATTGGAACCGATGATGGTGATGAAATCACTGTCTGCGACTTGGAGGCTAAAATCGTCCAGAGCCCGCTTTTCGTCCTGGGTGCCCTGGTTGAATATTTTTGTGATTCCTTTCAGCGTCAGCATTTTATCAGCCAAGATTCAGACTCCTCTCAGCTTTAATTTTTTTTCCCGTTTTCCGCGTATGGCCGGAATTGCCAGTGCTATAACCACCATGAGCCCGGTAGCCATTTTGAGATCCGTCGGAGCAAGTCCCAGGCGCATACCGAGGGCTATAATAAAGCGATACACAACGGAACCAATGACCGCGGCAAAAGTGATTTTTATCACCGTATCAGGCTTAAACAAGGCCTCTCCGATGATAATTGATGCCAGGCCCGCAACAATCATACCGATACCCATGCCCACGTCGGCAAAACCCTGATCCTGGGCAATCAGGGCGCCGGCCAGGGCCACCATGGTGTTTGACAGCCCAAGCCCGAAAATAGTAGCCGTATCTGTATTAACCCCCAGTGAACGAATCATCTCTTCATTGTCCCCCGTGGCCCTGAGAGCCAGGCCGTACTCCGTGTGGAGGAAGACATCAATCAGTATCTTGCACAAAACGGCGACAACTAAAAAGAAAATTATGACCGGTATGTCACGCGATATATCCCATGCTTCCATCGTGGTGAACAGGGTTGTTTTGTTCAGCACCGGGATGTTGGCACGGCCCATTATACGAAGGTTGACCGAATAGAGTATGGTCATCATCAGGATTCCGGCCAGGAGGGAATTGATTTTAAATTTAGTGGCAAATATTCCGGTCAGACATCCGGCAACAAAACCGGCTGCCATAGCGATCAGTGTTGATGTAACCGGATCGATTCCGTCAAAAATCAATCTGGCCGCAACTGCTCCGCCCAACGGGAAGCTACCGTCAACCGTCAGATCAGGAAAGGATAACACGCGAAACGTAAGGGCGATACCAAGGGCCACGAGTGCATAAGCCAGACCCTGTTCCAGAGATATGGGAATAATATAGAGCATGGCGATCCTTAGTGAGGATGAAGCCACGCCCGGTATAGATGAAAAGGTACTTACGGGACGCGGCTTTTGATTAATGGGTACTATCTAATAACTTCATCTGCCATTTTGATGAATTTTTCATCAAGCTTGAGCCCCTGGGCTTTGGCTGCCTTGAGGTTTACGACAAGACGCAGTTTTTGGGTCAGGCTGGAGGGAATGTCCCCCGGCTTTTTGCCGTCTTTAAGAATCTGAACCGCTTTTAGACCCGCAGTGTAACCCACCTGGAAATAGTCGAAACCAAGGGCCGCAACCGAACCGCGCGGCACGGATTCGGTACCTCCGCCAAAGAGTGGCTTTTTCTTGTCATTACAGACCTTCACAAGGGACTCAAATGCTGAAACCACGGTATTGTCGGAGATTATAAATATGGCGTCTACACGGTCAATCAGTGACTGGGCCGCCATATAAACCTCGGCCGAAGTGGACACGGTTACCTCGATATATTCGAGACCGTATTTTTTCATTGCCGCCCGCGCCCATGCTATGCTCTTGACTGAATTGGCGTCTCCGGCATTATAGATTGTTCCCCATTTTTTGGCTGTAGGGACCATTTCGTGGTGGAGTTTGACCTGGCGCTCATAAGGCCAGGCATCAGACACACCGGTCACGTTGCCACCGGCGGCATCCATGGTTTTTACAAGCCCCGCATCGACAGGGTCTGTTACCGAGGAATAAACTACGGGCGTTTTGGTAATTACCTTGACGATTGCCTGTGAGGTGGGCGTGGCGATGCAGTGAACCAGGTCGAGGTCGTCACCTTTGAATTTCCTTGCTATTGCCTGGGCGTTGGACATATCACCCTGGGCATTCTGGTAGTCGTATTTGACATCCAGGCCTGCATCTTTGAGTGCCTTTTCAAAACCCTTCTGATCTGCATCCAGTGCGGGGTGGGAAACAATCTGCGTAACACCGATCCTAAAAGTTTTTGCCGGCGCAGTTCCAGGCATTATCAGTACAACCATTATCACCGCTACGACCAACCCTAAGAATTTTTTTGTCATCTGTGCCTCCTTTTTTTATCCCGTTTCCTTGGTTAATAAATTAAGTGTCGCAAAACGCTTTAATGCTGGCGGAGTTTAAGAAAATTAATGTTGTCTGTCAAGTGTGAATCTGATTCATCAAAAATCAGGAGCTGTAAAAATCCTATCTCTGTCAGTTTTTGAATGTAAATAAAACAGGTTATAACTCAGAATCGTAAGAAAGAGGTTCGCTGCCTTTACCCTAGCGTTGAAACATGGGAGTTTACTGACCCCAGGGGGCCACTTGTTTTGAGTGTAGTCTCGTAAAAAGTATAGTCCCTTTCAAGTGACAATCTCGTGAAAAGTCAAAATTCTCGAATTTTGATCTTCTATACTATTGAAATAATTTAGTATTAAATTTTATTTTTGTGTTTTTTGTGCCTTTTTGTGGCCACATCTTAAGTGATTAAAGCGCTTTCTCAAAATTGCACTTCAGCATCAACATGCCGCCGTCAAGGACGGCTTCCACTTTATAGGGTAATTTATTAAACAGCTTGATCATGCCTGTGTTGTGTGGATCGGTATAGGCGATCAGGTCGGTAAAGCCGTTTTCCCGGGCGGCCTCGGTGATTTTTTCCAAAAGTATGCCGGCGATTCCCCGGCGCTGCCATTGCCTGGATATGGCAAACGCAATTTCCGCCACCGTCCCCTGTGCGAAGGCATACTCTCCCAGGCCGATTATTTTTTCAAACCCCACTTCTCCGGTAACCGCAACGATGGATAGATTTTTGACATAGTCTACCTGGAACATGCCCTCCATATCTTCTCTGAAGAAATTTCTGCGGATACCGAAAAATCTGGCCCGCACATCTTTTTCATCCAGCGAATAAAAATATTCCTGAATAAGGCGACCATCGACCGCTTTAGTGGGACGGAAAGTCACTAGTTGACCGTCAATTTTGCGGGTTTCTTCCATCCTGGAAGGATAAACTCCGAACAGGGATTCCGTCAGTGTTCTATGGCGATCAATGAGACCGGCTTGCTGTGCGTCGTGAAAGAGTTCGTCGCGAAAATCAGGGTGGGCCAGACTGATCATTGCCATCGCTCTTTCCTCTATATTCTTGCCTAAAAGATTGACTAGGCCGAATTCACTGACCACATAAGAAACATACCCTTTGGGTATCACAATAGACCCCGCTTCCGTTTTCGAAATTATCCGGCTGGTCTTGCCATCGATGCTTCGGGCGGGGATGACCATAATTGACTTTCCACCCGAAGACATTGTCGCCCCCAGTATGAAATCAAGCATCCCCGTTATCCCGGAAAAATGGTTTTGGGGAAGCGCATCGGCATAAACCTGCCCACTGAGATCCATGGTTCGGGCGAAATTAACGACAACCAATTTATTGTGTCGAGAAATAATGGCAGGGTGGTTGACATAGTCGGAGGGTCTGAACTCAAGGGCGACATTGTTATGCAACAATTTGTAGAATTCTTTGCTGCCAATGGCACTGCTGGCGATAAGTTTTCCCTCGTTCAGGCCTTTATAGCGGTTGGTGACCACGCCTTTAGATGCCAGTTCCATGAGATCATCGGTTAAAACTTCCGTGTGGACACCGAGATCATTTTTTTGTGCAAGGGCCTGGGTGATAGAATTGGAGAGCTCGGCCAATCCGAGTTGAATGGTGCAACCGTCATCAATCAGATTAGCGGTTATTTTTGCTATTTCAGCAGCAGATTCATACTCAGGCAAATCAAATGCACTCAGCAGATCTTCTTCCTGTTCGACGATAACATCGACATCATTGATATTAATAAAACCATGGCCCGGAATCCGTGGCATCTTAGGATTTACCTGGGCAATTACAACCGCAGCAGATTGTGCGGCTGCCAGGGTGACATCCACCGAAATGCCCAGGCTCATCCAACCATGGTCATCCGGCGACGCAACCTGAATTAATGCAAAATGAAGCGGCAGCAACTTTTTTTTGAATAAACCGGGAACGGCACAAAGGGTTATGGGCGTAATGAATCGTTTGTTGGCCCGCAGGCTCCTGGTTTGATCGGAGCCCTGGTAAATCGACCGCACATTGAATTTACGACCCTGATATTCATCCGCCATCAGGGCTATCAGGGAGCCCTCCAGGCTTAACAGGCGAACAATCTCCACATCTGAAAAATAGTCTGCATTATCCATCAGCGCATTGATCAGATGCTGGGGTTCACCACAGGAAGATCCGATAAAAACTCTCTGGCCGGAACGGATCAGGCGAACCGACTCTTCGGCTGTGCGAAGCTTTGATTGATATTTTTTCAGAAGGGAGTTGTCCGGCATTATAAACTCCTATATTTTCCGAAGTATACGGCTTTTTACATATTGACCCGCACCCAATTAGGGTTAACTCGTTGGACATAAAACCCACAAGTAAATTTTAGTCACCCCGCTTGATGGCTAATTATTCAACAAGCCCGCACCAGCGGGACAAAAACAAGGCGTAGGTTTTGGCCACCTGCATCACACTTGGAATGTGGACCCGTTCGTTGGCGCCGTGGATGTTTTCAGCGACCGGCCCATAGCAGGTGGCCTGGCCCTGACCAAATAATTGAAAGGTACGCAAATCCGTGGTACAAGTCGAGATGTATGCTTCGGTGTTTACGCCCGTCAGCATCCGGTGGCAGTCGTTGAGCGCATCAAAGGCCGGAAGGTTTCGAGCAACTGCATGGCCGTCTGAACGGAATCCGTAAAATTCAATTTCAGGCGGGTTTTGCGTTAGCCAGGGGTTCTTCTTGGAAGCCCTCTCGATCGTCTGGATGATTTTCTTGCGGATTTCATTGAATCGAACTTCGGGAAAATAGGACAGCCGCCCGTGAAACACGGCTTCGTCCGGAACCGAGGACGGCCAGTTGCCGCCGTTGAACAGCCCGATGTTGAGATTCAATGGATGTTCAAAGCGCTTGTAGGCCTCAGGGCGCGGGCCGTCATTGAGTTCGGCTTCCAGCGAACGCAAGGCTGCGATGATGGGAAAACAAATTTCGATGGCATTTACGCCGGAACTTGCAGATAGAACGTGACGGGAAGCGCCACGCACGGTGACCTTGAACCAAAGAACTCCCACCTGATGGGTCAGGATGGTCGGCCCGAAGGGTTCCGGAATCAGCGTGGCGTCGGCATCGTATCCGGCAAGAAGACAGGCCAGGGCACCGTTGCCGCTGCACTCTTCTTCGATTACCCCTTCCATGGTCACCGGAGCCTGCATTCCGAATCCGGCAACTTCCACGGCATGCACGGCGTAGATCATGGCGGCAATGCCCGATTTCATATCCCCGGCCCCGCGGCCGTAGAGCCATCCATCCTTGATTACGGGGCTGAAGGGATCGTTCTTCCAGAAATCAAGGCATCCCGGATCGACCACATCCAGATGACCGTTTAACAATAAACTGCGACCGCCCTCATGGTCGGCCGGCCGGTATCCGACAACATTATAACGGTTTTCATACCCCCAGGGCACCGGGGCAAAACCGGGGTGATCGGCCAGTATTTGCGGATCGATCACCACCTTTTCCGTTTCGAAACCCAGTTGTTTGAACTCGGTTTCCAGTACCAACAGGGACGAGGCTTCATCTCCCAGGGTACTGGGTTCGGCTACCAGTCGACTGGCGAAATCGATAATATCCGCCTCCAATTTCTCCGTTGCTTCGATGATCCGTTGTTGCCTATGATCCAAATCCGCCATGTGATTTATCCTCTAATTCCCGGCCGTCTCGCGGCATACAATCTCTCCGGATTCGCCTGGTTGCTGAACATCTGAAAGTGTAGATAAACAATGAACCTCCTCGCAGCAAGCTATGGGGAGTAAAACCCTATAGATTTCGCGTCACTCTTAAAGTGATTAGAATAATCCGCGCAATCTGCAAAATCTATGGATCAAAAAACGGGCAGCTCTCCTTTAGGAACGATCAAAGGAGCCCCTGTTTTCTCCAACACCTGTCGGATGTCGGTCCCGGTCGCAATTTCAAGCAGCAGCAGACCTTCGGCGGTTATCTCGATGACCGCCAGTTCAGTGATGATGGTGTTTACGCAGCCTTTAGCGGTCAACGGCAGGGTACAGGTCTTTAAAATTTTGGGATCGCCATTGCGGGTGGTATGCAGGGTGGTTACGATCAAGCGCCGTGCTTTCTGAGCCAGTTCCATACCCCCTCCGATACCCGGTGAGTATTGACCGGGAATGATCCAATTGGCCAGATCTCCGGTGCCCGAAACCTCGAGCGCACCGATAAAAGCAATGTCCAGCCTTCCGCCGCGCACCAGGGTAAACGACAGAACACTGTCAAAAAAAGACGCCCCCGTTCCGGTCGTAACATAGGTTCCGCCCGCATCGATGATATTGCGGTCCTCCGTACCGTGTTTACAGGGGAGTCCCATACCGAGAATACCGTTTTCGGAGTGAACAACGACTTGTTTGTTGTCCTCAAGATACTTTGGAATAAGCGTGGGTATCCCGATTCCAAGGTTGATAATCTGGCCGGCCCCTATCTCCGCCGCTGCTCGTTGGGCAATTTTCTCTTTAGAGGACATGATGCGCTAAAATTCCATATTCTTCAGTCAGGGTATCCAGGACAACTATATGGTCCGTGAACGCTGCCGGTGTATGGATCTGATCCGGTGCCAGGTCTCCGGTTTCAACCAATTCTTCAGTTTCCACAATGACCGTCTCAGCTGCAGTCGCCATGACCGGATTGAAATTCCGGGCACTCTTTTCATAAATCAAGTTGCCAAAACGATCGGCGACGGCGGCGTGAATCAGGGCCACATCTGCCCGCAAAGCCGGTTCGATCACTGCTGATTGCCGGTCAACGGTAACCACTTCTTTATTCTTTGCCAGGATTGTATCGATACCGATATCGGTAAGTATGCCAAGCAAGCCGGCACCGCCGGCACGGATTTTTTCAGCCAGGATTCCCTGGGGATAAAACTCCACTTCGATTTCGTGGCGATTCATCATGCCGATGACGGTGGCATTCAGCCCGAGATGGGAGGTTATCAGCTTGTGGGCCCGGTTGGCCTCAATGAGTTTTGAGAGCCCCATCCCGTCTTCATTGGCTTCATTTTTAATCAAGGTCAAATTGGACACACCCAATTCCAATAGACCGTCGATCAGCGTAAATGGGGTCCCGGGGACCCCGAAGCCGCCGACCATGATCGTGTCACCGTCACGAATTACCTTTAATGCGTTTTCTAATGAAGTGGTTTTGTCGATCATTGTTTCCGCTTTGCGATCCGTCATTGCAAGGTTCGGGCTCTTCAGCCGCAGCGTTCAGCTGCTAGCTGAAAGAGCGAGATTATGCTGCAGCTTCGTTATTTTGATTTAGCGATAGCTTCTTTAAATAGCTCATAAATGTTCTTACGATGACCGATATAGTGAATTTCCACGGTCTGTTCATCATCTCGAATCCTATAGATAACCCGGAATCGATTTGCCTGCATTGAGAGACAGCCTGAAAGCTCCTTTTCAAGACATTTCCCTGAAAAGGGGTTTTCCTGAAGCCCCTCTATTTTTGATTTAACAACCGGTTTAATTTGAGGATGCAATTTTCTAATTTGCTTCCTCGATGTTTCGGAGTAAAGAAGCTGATAAGACATCAGTCTTTCCAAACCTCATCGTGAGTGTAAGCCCTACCGGATTTAAAATCCTTCTGGGAAGCCTTTAATGCTTGCAGGATCTTATTATCGCCAAGAATCTCAATGGTTTCCAACAAAGCCTCGTACCGGTCAGGAGTCATCATGATGCCGACAGGTTCGCCATTTCTGGTGACCGTGATCGTGGCATACTCCTGCTCCATGGCTTTTAGGATTTCAAGGAGTTTTCTTTTGACTTTTGTTACAGGTAAGATCGTTTGCAATTCGACCATAGTCGACCTCCTTGTGTTCTTGTGTTAAATAATGGTCATTATAATTTTCAAAAATTCTGCTGTCAAGCTAAAAAATTAAAGGGGGATTTTCGGTGGAACGAATGTAATGTTCACGTACATAAGTTTATAATATCATTTCTTTGTTTTCGATGATGGCCGGAATTTTTAGCCATGAGCTGCACGGTGAATGAAGCCGCGAAATTACTTCACAATTGTGTATTAAGTCCACAAGAGGCCAAAGGGAACAGCCCACAAGCTATTGCCAAAAGAAGCCGGGAATTCGCCCGTATAAAGAATGATGCCGATAAATGTTTGCCTTTTTACCAAATTATTTTGGAACCATTTCATGTGTTTGAAATCATTTTTGCCAACAGCTGATCCTGCTTTGATCTCAATGCCAAGCAATGCATTATCTTCCCGCTCTATTAAAAAATCGATTTCACGTTTTTCCCGGTCACGATAGTGAAATAGCTCATAGCGACCATCTTCAGCGTCGACTTGTGCCATGATTTCATTAAAAGCAAAAGTTTCTATCAGTTTGCCAGAGCGGTCGGAATCAAAGCGTACTTGGTCCATCTTCCATCTGAGCAGGGTCGTCATCAGACCACTATCGACCATAAAGAGCCTGCTTTGTTTACCGACGCGGGCATAGTCTGTTTTCGTCCAAGGATATATGCGCTCCACCAGATAGAGTGTCTCTAATGCATTGATGTAACTTTCGATTGTAGGGCGTTGGATGGATAGCCCGGAACCGATGGCGGATAGGTCCATACATTTACCTGACCATGCTGCGAGTATGTTTACCAGTTCCAGCATAGCATTTTTCCGATAAATTTTGGCGATCTCTTTCAGATCTCGTTCCAGTATGGCGTTAATATAGTCAGCATGCCATCGCTTCCGGCCACGATCATGGAGTAACATCGGCTCTGGAAAGCCGCCCTTGAAAGCGATTTCTAACAGGGCATCGCGGTCATAGTGAGTATGGCTGCGCGAGAACGATTGTTTAAAAGCGGACTCAATAAACTTGGGAGCAATTTTTTTCACTTCTCCTTGCGCGAGAGGGCGTAAGCGGATTTTGGCGATTCGTCCGGCGAGAGACTCTCTAACAGTGGGGAGGGATTGAATATTGGCCGAACCAGTTAATAGATACTGCCCTGAGCGGGTATCTTCGTCCACAGCTTTTTTAATTGCCGGAAGCAGGGACGGAATACGCTGCACTTCATCAATAATCAATGTGTTGGTGCTACGCTTGATGAATCCCTGCGGATCGTTTTCGGCAGCTTCTCTAAGTGTACCGTCATCAAGGGTTCGATATTCCGTCTGATCGGATTCCAGTTCACGCGCCAGTGTAGTTTTACCGCTTTGCCTTGGACCACTCAGCCACAGTACGCGTCTTTCCGACATCAGCTGTTTGATCGTTTTCTTTTGCCATCGTGGGTAACGTTCTTTCATATCGGATTTTCCCTCCGCGATATGATTATTATCTACATCGCTATCTTTATATTATAAATATCGCGATTTTACAAGTTTTATTCCCGCGATTTTGACATATAGATGAGGACTTCCCCGCCTGTCGGGACTATTTCGTGTGTTTCGTCGCTCATAACCCTAATTCTTTCAAATATTTATTCAGTTCCTTCTGCGTTTGCACCAGTTCCGCATCTATTGCCTGAATTTACTGTTGGACCACCGGAATATCCACATCCTCTTCCTCTTCGAAGGTATCCACATAGCGGGGATATTCAGATTGAATTCGGCCTCCTGAATTTCCTCCAGCGTAGCCAGATGGGAGTATTTCTCGACTTCCTCAAATTTACGGAAAGCGGTGACGATTTTTTCGATATCTTCATCCCGCAGACGGTTCTGCTTTTTCTCGTCTTTAAACTCGCTGCTGTCTAAGTAGTCGCCCAGCTGGGTACATCCAAGCTTCTCCCGGTCTTTGGCCGGGATATGGTGGCTCAGAAACATGGACTGAACGAACGACAAGGCAAAGCTTTAGAGTACCTTATGCAGTATGGCAGGACTTACCATCCAGAATTTCGAAGCGCTATGCCCCGAAGTTAATCGCCGAAGTCTGCAACGGGATTTGAAAGGACTGCTGGATAAGGAATTGGTGTTTTCAAGGTCTATATCCTCGTTTTCAGCCTCGAAAAGGACCTTATAAAATATCTTTTTACTCTGGCCATAAGTATCAGAGAAAAATGGTCTTTTTGCCCTTAAAAAACTCAATATAGGCCTATTTCAGAGGGCGGAATTGGCAATTATCCCTTCCATATCAATTAGTTGCTGCGATTCCGTATTCACCGTCACAGCAGATGTACGAAAGATAGTGATTACGGTGGCGTTTACCTATATGCAAAGCTCAAGCCGCGGTTTTAAGAGATACTCCGCAACATGGGTATCCCGCATAAATTTAACCAGGT
This sequence comes from Deltaproteobacteria bacterium, assembly GCA_024277475.1. Next base: position 2,975 of record JAJRVC010000563.1, on the reverse strand, counting down.
ATTGATGAAGTTTTTTAGCGACATCCGGCTGATCTGAAATGATATCTTTCTGCTGGCCGGGATCCAGGGAAAGATCATAGAGTTTTGACTGCCCCTCTTCCGGGCTGTAAAGGAGGGAATAATTCTCGCTGGTAATGGTCGTTACTGTCGGGGCCTTCAGCATGCGAAGGAAATTGTCGACCGATCTGACCGGATCGCCAGGATTGGCGAAGGGTATACTGCTGACGGTAAACTCACGGCCGCTGACGGCTGAATCGTATATTTTTGGCAGGAGCGATTGGCCTTCGACAAAATCGGGTAGATCACACCCCAGAACTTCCAGCACTGTCGGCATAACATCAACAGCCGATGTTAACTGACTATAGTCGCCTGCCGATACACCGGGGATGTAAATTAGCAGAGTGATATTTATCATCTCCTCGTAAAGAGGCGAATATACCCATATTCCGCCTTCAATCTGCTTATCCCAGTCATCTAGCGCCGGGTATTTTCCATCCGGTCCCATTTCATAAACCATCTTTCCGAAGAGCCCACCGTGCTCTCCGAAGTAGAAGCCGTGGTCCGACGTAAAGATTATGGCTGTATTTTCCATTAGGCCCATGTTTTCAACCCGTCGCAGAAGATAGCCCAGCCAGGTGTCCACCATGGTGATCTCGCCACAATAAGTTGCATGCGCTTTCTCAAGCCTTTCCAGCGTAAATCCGGGCACATCCTCCCAGCACCCATAGATCGGTTCGATAATTTCTCCATCGTAATCCGGCCGGTAGATCTCAGTATAGTAGGCAGGGGCATCCCAGGGCTCATGGGGATCCCATGTATCGATATACAGGAAGAAGTCTTCCTTGTAATGATGTTCCAGCCATCGCATCGCTTTTGTGAAGGTTTGAGGTGAGTTGTAATCCGACTCAAAGCGCCATGCCGCGCGCGTATCCTGTGACTCGTGCTGTCCGTCTTTCAATTTTTTAGCTCCGGAACCTTCCTGACCGATATTCATGAAAAAACTCCTGAAGCCGCGGTCATAATTCATGCCGCCCCGTAAATAGAAAGGCGTGTCGACCACCGCCGCTGTATGCAGACCTTTTGCGGACAGGATTTCAGGTAGGGTGGTCACGTTTGAGGGCAGGGGAGACCATCCCATAAAAGACATGGTCCAGCGCCCCGTAAAATAATCCGCGCGGGTAGGCATGGTCGGAAACCCGGCAGCATAATGGCGTTGAAATTGGACCGATCTCGCTGCAAGCATATCCAGAGAAGGGGTTTGAATCTGTTTGTTGCCATAGGCTCCGATGTGATCCCGTCTAAACGTGTCCGAAGTTATCCAGATAACATTCATTGCGAGTTGTTTCCCCCTTCCTTAGTGTTGATAATCTCATAAAAAGTCAAAATTCTCGAATTTTGACTTTGTAACTCATTGAAATTATTAAGTGTGAAATTTTATTTTTGTGTTTTTTGTGCCTTTTTGCGGCCACATCAGTGTTTAACACCCGGAAATTTCCTACCCAGAACCTTTCTGTTGGTGACGGCGGCATTTCTTTTTTTAGTCGTCCACTTATGCACCTTTTTAAGCGCGTGGGAAGGCGCGTGGGCCTGGCTGGTTTGCCGGTTTTGCTCTATGGCTTTTGACCTGGCATCGGCAAAAACAGCCCTGCCGATGGGTGTACGCATGATAACGGTCGTCCAGCCGTCTTGTGCACCCACACCGCCAAAGGACAAATCGGCATACTCGGCGGAGTAATCCGGACAGAAATAGCATGCAAACCGCTTCATGAACTCTAGTTCATCCAGTATGACCGTTTTGATTTCGCCGCTGTTTAAATGCACCCTAAGGTCTTGTTTGATATTAATTTTTCTAACATCCTTCCATTGAAAATCCCCGAGTTCGGCTATTTTGGCCTGCTCTTTTTTTCCATAGACAAAATTGCCGGAACAGAAAAGTCCCAGACAAAATTTGATTGCATCCGAAGGAATAATATTGAGGGTCTGCATCCTGCGAACCGCGCGAATCTGACAGGGAGTTCCAACAAAGGCAATGCGCTGCAAACCTTTTTGGATCAGGGGATTAAACTCTCTAAACTGGGAGTAGGTCATATAATAATCGCTGTAACGCTTCATTCCGTGGGATGTGTCAAAGAAAAAGCCCGCCGCGTCGCGAAGTTCTGCTTCGGATTCCGCCAAAAACGGTTCGCGCAGAAACGGTCCGGTTGATTTGGTCACAATCGCACCGTCGATCCTTCCGGTTTTAAATAAATGCACCAGCAAGGCCGTGACAACGCCGCCGTCGGTAGCTTTCTCACGAATCGCCGGATCCGTTGCCCGTGCAATAGCCGTTTCGATAACCCGCCCGATCGGCGAACGCCACTTCAGCCTTTGTCTCGTTTCCTCCTCCAGTTCGTTGATTTCCGGGCAAATCGTATAGCAAAGCCCGCACTCGATGCATTTATCCTGATCCGCATACCTGGGTTTTCCCTCCGAATCCAACTCCAAGGCGCTGTAATTAACGGCTGAGCAGAAGGTCACACAACCACCACAACGATGGCAGAGACCGGGTTTTTGGACGTCTTGAATCAAGTCGGTAAAGCTTTTCATGGGGACTCCGCTTCTACGAATGACGAAGGACTAATTTTTGAATCGCTTCGCTCTATCCTTTTTTTAATTCCATAAACGGTCACTTGAAAATATTAAATTCGACAGAATTCCTTAATTATTCAATCGTCAATCTTGACAATCTCGTAAAAAGTCAAAATTATTGAATTTTGATATTATAACCTATTGAAATTATTAAGTGTGAAATTCTATTTTTTGTGTTTTTTGTGCCTTTTTGCGGCCACGTCAATCTTCATTCGTCGTTTAAAGGGTTTGTCAATCCAACAGTTTCCTCTTCAAACACAAAAGATTCTATCATGGCCATAATTTGACCGGTATCAAATCCCTTGAGGTGAATGGCGCCGGAGCGGCATGAGGCCGCACAAAGTCCG
>JAJRVC010000562.1 GCA_024277475.1 Deltaproteobacteria bacterium | reverse complement strand
TTCGAATATTCTTTTAGCCTGTTTTGATAATCGTAGCCTTCATCGCCGGAAGCATGCGAAATTACCAGTTTGGCTTTCTTGCCCAAACGATTTACCAGTTCAATCGCCATTTCAATGCCTTTGCGGGCCACCACCCGGGTCGGCTGCAGGATAAACAGCTCATCATCTTCGATACCAAAGGCCTGCCGCACATCCGAAGTGTAATCATCCGGTGGGGGTGGTGGATTTTCAAAGTCCATGACATTGGGTATAACCGTTCCGGCAACACCGCAGCGAAGTGCTAATTGGGTGTTGGCAAAAGAATTAATCGTCACATGGTCAATGCTGGGTAAATCCGGCGGGAAAGCCATTCTGAGATAATCCCAAACCCCATTGGTCATGAACCGATCCCGCTCCCAGTAAAAATCGTGATGGTGAGCAATTGTCGGCAGACCGGTCTCCATAATCACCTGGGTAATTGCAACCCCCAGCGGAATATTCATCGGTATGGTCAACGCATTTTGGGGAATGATTAAATCAAGGTCGAATTTATCAATAAAACTGTGAAGATCATCCTTTAATTTCCGCGCCAATTGGTGAATTTTTACTGTTGTTGAACGTTTCCGTACACTGACGTCAAATACCTCACTCTGGATTTCATCGATTTCAGGATGGGTAAAATGCGCTTCCGCAGCGAAGTAGGATTGCTCGGCAGGACGATCCAATTCTCCTGCAAAATAGAAGCAATTGAAGCCCTCTTGTTCAAATACTCGCTCCCATTTTGCAGTTTCCAAAGAGACACCATCGGTCCCAGCCAGGCGGGTTGAGACGAATCCAACGTTTTTTACTTTTCCGAAATATTTAGTGTTATCCATTTTTCCATCCTCTGTTTTGTAGCCGTTTGCTTAATGCTTTTAAAAACCAGTTGAGGCTGAAAGGGACTTCCGGCACTCCAAATCCTGAATCATCCCAATCCGAAATCCGCATTCTGAAATCCACAATCAATCAAGCTTTACCGGCGCTTCCCAGGTCTTCTTCGAGTGGTTTTTAAACGGTCCCTGTTTCTTCTACCACCGCTTGAAAAACATATGCCGTGGATACAACTTCTTGAAATCAGGTCTGGGCCAGGGATTCCCAGTTACTTTTTCATTGACGGAATCCGAAATAGCGTTGCGTACAATGCCGGCACGACGATCATGGTAAGGATGGTGCCGAACGCCAGGCCAAACATGATGGTCACCGCCAAAGACAACCAGAACACATCCTGCAACAAAGGCGCCATGCCGAATACGGTGGTCGCCGCGGCATTGACCACCGGGCGCAGACGAGAAACCGCCGCCTCGACCACCGCCTGATAGGGGCCCATCCCTTCTGCAAGGTTGAGGTTAACCTGGTCCAGCAGTACAACGGCATTTTTGATCATCATACCCGAAAGGCTCATGGCGCCGAGCAGAGCGATAAAGCCAAAGGGCACCCTGGTGATGATCAATCCCACCGTAATCCCGATGACCACAAACGGAATGGTCAGGAAAATTATCAGCGGAGGGCGGTAGGCATTGAACAAGGCAACGATGATAAGCAGCACGATCACAACAGCCGGTACGATACCGGGTATCAATGCCTGCTGTGATTCCTTGGCACTGTTGTATTCTCCATCCCATTCCAGTGTGTATCCCGGCGGCAATTCGATGTTTTCAAATGCTTCCACAATGCTTGAACGCAGGGTCGGTGTGGTAACACCGTTTGGTGAACATTGAACCGTTATGGCCCGCCGCCGGTCCCAGCGCCAGATGATCGGATCTTCCCATTCAAAAACAATGTCATCGGTGACCTGAGATAAGGGAACTGTAGCATTCGAAAAAGCCGGGGTAATCTGGACAAGATCCAGACCTGAGGCCGCACGGCTGCGCTCATCCTCTACATTTCGCACGACGATCGGTATCAGATCATCTTCTTCGCGGTACTGGCCCACCACGACACCATCAAAGGCCCGTTTGGTTGCGCCGGCAAGGTTCTCGCGGGTGACGCCGGCCCAGCGACCGCGTTCCTGATTATATTGCGGTACAATTCTTCGAATTCGATTACGCCAGTTTGTACGCACCTCCCTGGCCATGGGGTTGGCCTCCAGGATGGCCATTCCTTTTTGTGCAAGGGAGCGGAGAATATCCGGGTCGGCGTTGGCCGGTCCGCTGAAACGCGCCTCGATTTTCCAGTCATCGAAAGCACCGACGGCATACTTTCTCACACGGACCAAGGCCTGAGGATAGTTTTCCTGACTCCAGGAATCAATTTCCTGCATCACCATATCCACATCTTTGAAAGTCTTAGTGTTTACGATGATCTGGGCATAGGATGAATATGGATCCTCCGGATTGACAGGAAGATAAAACCGTGGGGGTCCTTTGCCTATAAAGACGCTGACCGCAACGACCGAAGATTTTTGCAGCAATTCGGACTCCATGGCCGACAGAGCAGCGGAAACCTCTTGGATGCGTGTTCCCTCGGGCACCCAATAATCAATCATGATTTGTTGGCGCGATGAGTCCGGAAAGTACATTTTGGGAACGAAACGAAAACCAAGTACCGCTGCGACCAGCAACACCACCATGCCGGCCAGAAAGGGCAAGCGAAAACGGATAGCCTTCGCTAACAACCCGCGAAACATCTCGTAAAATCGCCCGCCATATATATCTTGGCCATCAACTCCCTGCTTGGGCCCCGGCAGCATTGTCATGCACATCAGCGGTGCAACCGTTTGCGACATCACCCAGCTGAGCAGCAGCGAAATCGTAACTACCGTAAACAGGCTACCGGCATATTCACCGGTATCATAGATTGATGCAAAAATCGGATAAAACGCCATGCAGGCGACGACGGTAGCCCCTAAAAGCGGCATGGCCGCTTTAGAAGCTGCTTCAATAGCCGCCTTTTTACGATCGATGCCCTGTTGCACCCGAACCATGATGCCATCAGCCACCACGATGGCGTTGTCCACCATCATGCCCATGGCGATAATCAGCGCCCCCAGCGATACACGCTGCAAATCGATTCCCCAGATGGTCATCACGATGAAAGTCCCCAAAATGGGCAAAATGAGTCCGGTGATGCCGATGATCATGCCCACACGCAGTCCCATGGACAACGCCAGCACCACCAGCACAATGGCCACGGCTTCAATCAGGTTGATCATAAAGTCTTTGATGGAATCGGCAACCAGATCCGATTGCCAGGAAATCCTGTGAAGCTCGACACCTACCGGTAGCGAAGCCATAAGCTCATCGATGCGCTGGTCCACGGCCTGACCCATTTTCACCGCATTAACACCGGAAAGTGGTGCCAGAGCGACTCCGATGGCCGGCATTTCATTGAAACGCATTAAATTTTCCGGAGGCTCGATATAGCCGCGACTGACGGTGGCAAAGTCCTTTATGCGAATGATTTCACTGCTGGAATCACCCCTGCTTGGATCCGAGCCCATCAGGTTGCCACGATCCGGCAGCGAAGCAATAACGGCTAAATTACCAATTTCTGCGGGGGATTGAAATTCGCCGGTGGGGGCAATCCGGAAGCGTTGGGTTTGAAAATCAACCCGGCCGGCATCCGCCACCATGTTCTGTACCTGTAAGGTACGTACCAGGTCTTCGGTGGTTAGACCTAACTGGGAAAGCTGGGCCTCGGATGTTTCGATGTAGATGCGCTGTTTCTGCACCCCCCACAAATCCACCCGCGCAACGCCTTGAACCAGGCTCAATTCTTTGCGAATGTTTTTGACATATCCTTCCAATTGCGCATAGGTGTATCCGTCACCGGTAACGGCCAGCAGGAAGCCGAAAACAAATCCGAAATCATCGTTAATCTGCGGTTTGCCGGCACCGGGAGGCAAGGTACCCTCCATGTCGCGGATCTTTTTGCGCAGGATGTCCCACACCTGGGGCAGCCGATCCGACCAGTATTCGTTTTCAATATCTACCTTGATAATGGAAAGACCGGCCCTGGAATTGGAGTAAATATTCTTGACTTCCTGCATTTCCTGAAGTTTTGTTTCGATTCGATCGGTGACTTCGAGTTCCACCTGTTCGGCGCTGGCACCCGGATAGGTGGTGATGATGGCCGCGGTTTTTACCGTAAACTCCGGGTCTTCCAGCTGCCCCAGCTGAAAGTAGCTGAAGATTCCGCCGGCCACCAACAGGAAGATGGCAAAATAGGTGATGGGTTTTTTCTCGATGGATAAGGCAGGCAAATTCATTGCGGCACCTCCTCTGAAGCTTGCTCCAGAATATCCACCTGCTGGCCTTCGCGCAGCGAGTGCACCCCGGCTATAGCAATCCATTCGCCGGGTTTGAGACCTTGCAAGATGATGATGCCGACTTGAGTCAATTCACCGGTGGCAACCGCGCGGCGTGTCACAGTCTTGTCCTGATCATCAATGACCCAGACGTAGTTTTGCTTTTCGGTATCCGGTGTAAACACAGCACCAATTGGCACTTCGATGCGTTGTTGTTGGGATTCTTCTGACCGTTTCACCTCCCCGGATGCCTTGCCGGCCATACCCGGCAGAATTTTGATATCCTCCGGTTGATCCATGATAACGGTTACCGGATAGGTTCGCGTTTTTTGAGATGCTTCCCGGCCGATTTCCTTGATCTGCCCGGAAAATTCTCGATTCGGAAAATTATCAAATTGAATTCGAACCTTTGTCACGTCATCAGCATAGATAATCAGGCTTTCCGGAACATTTACGATCATTTCAATCTGGGAGTGGTCGATAATGCGTGTGATGGGCTGCTTGGATAGAACGTGTTCAAAGTTTTCAACGTAAATGGCGACTACAGTGCCTTCAAACGGCGCTTTTAAATAAGTATAGTTGAGCTGATCCCTGGCGGCTTCCACAGCGGCTGTCAGGGATTTAATTTCAGCCCTGGATTGGTCCACCGCTTCGCGCTTGCGATCCACCATCGATTCACTGACCGCGCCCGGATCCTTTTTTCTGATCCGCGAAACGCGGTCAAAATCGGCTTTAGCGCGTTTTAAAGCAGCCTGGACGCGGGACAGCTGTCCCTGAACATTACGTAGATTGGTCTCAAAATCACGGGGATCGATTCTGGCAAGAACCTGGTCTTGCTTGACCTCATTTCCCACATCGATCGGACGCGTAATCAGGGGCCCGGTCACGCGAAAAGAAAGATCGACTTCTTGGGTGGCTTTGGCACGTCCGGGGAACCATCGCCCCGCCATTGAGGCGGCATCTCCTACTTTCATGGCCCACACCGGTCGAACCAATTCTTTTTTCGGAATCTCCTCCTGACACCCTGGAAAAATAAACAGCATTAACAAGCAGACTAAGAGACTCGCATTTTTTTGTTTCACAATTCCTCTCCTCTGAACTGAAGTTGGGTCACTTCGTGTCAAAAAACATTCGATGACAGCCTTTTTTGAAACTGTAGAGTTAGACGCGGCTGAATGGAGTTGTCCTGCCACCGCCCTGATAGTTCAATCAAATACTATTTTTTTAAATATTTGCTTACATGAAAATACATCATTTTCAATCTCGGTTAAATTTTTTTCCATTTTCGGCCTCCTTGTATTTTTAGTCGAAGAGTTTACCTTAACGTTGCAAGAGCCGGAGGGCTTCAGAGCCAAGGCGTCAAGGGTGAAGTTGTAGCCGTTTACCTCGAATCCTTGACAACACAGGATCTGGAGTCCTCCGGCTTTCCCGAAGGGTAAACAACATGGCAAAATCGACCCCATCCTTTGAATTCACCAGGGGAGACATCCACAAAATGGTGCTT
>JAJRVC010000561.1 GCA_024277475.1 Deltaproteobacteria bacterium | reverse complement strand
TTGAAACACAATAACTTTGCGGTTATTCGGCCAGCACTCTTCGATGGCCTGGAGAGTGGTTTTAATTTCAGTCGGATGATGCCCGTAATCATCCACCACGGTAATGCCGTTTACCTCTCCTTTGATTTCCAGCCTGCGCTGGACCCCTTCGAGGGTTTGAAGGGCCCTTTCAATGGCATCCAAAGGTACATCCAGTTCGACGCCTGTCGCAATGCTGGCGGTAGCATTGTAGACGTTGTGAATTCCCGGCAGGTTCAAGATGAATCGGCCGAACTTGCGACCCTGGCGATAAACACTGAAGCTGCTGCTGCGTTTTTCAAATTCAACATCCCTTATTTGGAAGTCAGCCTGGGAGCTCATGCCATAAGTGGTATAGCGTTTCTTGATTTTTGGGATAAGATCCTGGATCGATTCATTGTCCAGACAAAGGATCGCCAGACCGTAAAACGGTATCCGGTCGATAAAGTCTAAAAAAACCGCCTTGATCGTTTCCAGATCATGATAATAATCCAGATGTTCCCGGTCGATATTCGTTACCACGGCAATGGCAGGTGAGAATTTCAAAAATGATCCATCACTCTCATCGGCTTCTGCAACGATAAAATCTCCTTTTCCCAGTACGGCATTGGAACCGATACTTTTCAGCTTTCCGCCGATGACCACTGTCGGATCCAGACCTCCCTGCGCCAAAACCGAGGCGACCATCGATGTCGTGGTCGTTTTGCCGTGAGCCCCTGCAATGGCCACACTGTATTTTAAACGCATGAGCTCAGCCAGCATTTCCGCTCGCGGAATTACCGGAATCGAGATGCTTTCGGCGGCCAACACTTCAGGATTGTCATGGCCGACGGCCGAGGAGGTTACCACAACATCGGCGCCGCTGATCTGATCCGCGCCATGTCCCGCAAAGATAATACCGCCCAAGTCTTTGAGACGCTCGGTAATCTCGGATGTCTGCAGATCGGACCCGGATACCTTATAACCCAGGTTGAGAAGCAATTCCGCTATACCGCTCATTCCGATGCCGCCGATTCCCACGAAATGGATATGATACTTTTTTTGATACATGTGTATGGGTTTAAGGTTCAGGGTTCAAGGTTCAGAGTTCAGGGTTCAAGGTTCAAGGTTCAGGGTTTAGGATTTCGGGTTCAGGTTTCAGGGTTCAAGGTTCAGTGTTTCGGGTTACGTGATTTCCAACAAATTAACCAATCAACTTATCAACTAACTGGTAGCAGTCATCCACGATGTTTTTGGCTGCATCCGGCTTGCCGAACCGCTTTGCCCGGGCGGACAACTCCTCCAGTTCAGCCGGATGGGCAGCATAATACTTTATTTTTTCGCTGAGAATTTTGCCGTTTAGATCCTTTTCGAGGAGCATTTCAGCAGCGCCCTCATCCGACAGGCTGCCGGCGTTCAGTACCTGGTGATTGTCAGCTGCAAACGGGAAAGGGATGAAAATTGCCGCTTTGCCCAGAGCCGTGACTTCAGCGACTGTCGTCGCACCGGCTCTGCAAATAATCAGATCGGCTCGGCCGTATTGTTCTGCCATGTTATCAAAAAAGGCTTGAGCCGTGCCGTCCACCTTGCTTCGCCGGTATGCTTTCCGGACCGGTTGCTCATCCGCCTGGCCGGTCTGGTGAACAAAGTGCAAATGCTCTAAATGTCTGAGATGATGCAAAGCCTCTATCACCGCCATGTTTATTCTGTGCGCGCCTTGGCTGCCGCCTACGATCAGAACCGTAAATGGTCTGTCACCGGATTCATCGTTTTTCATGTCTTTAAAACAGTCGGCCCTATCCAAAATCTCTTGTCGCACCGGATTACCCGTCCAGTGAATTTTTTGGGGATCTATGTGTGAGCGGGTATTTTCAAAGGAAATGAATATTCGATTCGCAAAGCGTGATAGAATCCTGTTGGTAATTCCCGGCAGTATATTTTGTTCGTGGACTACGATGGGAATTCTTCGCAACCAGGCCGCAAAAACCACGGGTCCGGCGGAATAACTTCCAAGGCCGATGGCCAAATCCGGGCAGAAATTCTTTAAAATCCGATTTGCCTCCAAAATTCCTTTGGGAATTTTTGCGACCGATTTGACCTGGTTCCATAATCCCCGGCCTTTAATGGCGGCGGCTGTGATAGTTTGAAGCGTATAACCCGTTTTTGACAGCACCGATTTTTCCAGCGAGTTGCCGGTGCTGACAAAAATAATTTTACTTGCCGCATTGCGGGCCTCAAATTCCTGCGCAACGGCAATTCCGGGAAATAGATGACCTCCGGTGCCGCCGCCGGCGATGACGATACGGAGAGGGCGATTAGATGGCGGCCCGGAATTACTATAACCGGCACTTGATGCTTTGAAAGCATTGGGACCCGCAGCTGAACCCTGGAAGCAGAGCGCTGAAAGCAAGGAGGTCCGTATGATTCCGTTTTTTTGGCTAACTATTCTATATGACGGGTTATTAAACATTGAAATATGATTTCTAATAGAGGATTATCCTATTTGTTAGTACACGCACTTATGTTCATTAAAATTCCAATGGATGCCATATTCAGCAACAAAGAGGTTCCGCCGTAACTCAAAAAGGGCAGGGTAAGCCCTTTGGTCGGCAGCAGGCCCAGGGTTACCCCCATGTTGGTGCAGATTTGAAGCCCCATGGCCGTGGTCAGCCCAAAAGCCAGCAGTGATGCAAATGTATCGGGCGCATTGCGGGCAATTTGAATCCCTTTCATGAGAATCAGCCCGTAAAGCCCGATGATAATCAGAACGCCTACCAGACCGATCTCTTCACCGATGATGGAAAAGATGAAATCGGTATGGGGCTCGGGGAGATAAAATAATTTTTGATAACCCTTGCCGATCCCCGCCCCCCATAATCCACCTGTGCCGAATGCCATCAGAGAATGGACGATCTGGTAGCCTTCATCTGCCGGGTATTGCCAGGGATCGAGGAAGCTCAAAATTCTTTTTACGCGGTACTCGGCGTTGATTAAAAAGTAGTAAGCCACCGGCAGCAAAGCGATCAGCGAGGTGAAAAGATAAAGGCAGCGAACGCCGCCGACAAACATCATCAGCCATGTAAGCGCTGCCAGGATGAGTATGGATCCAAAATCCGGCTGTTTGAAGATACATACGGCAAACGCGCCGAAGACCAGAACATGGGGCAGGAATCCGATAGAAAATTCCTTTAGTTTTTCCGCCTTTTTTTCCAGGGAATAGGCCAGAAATACTACCATGGCGAAACGCGCAAATTCAGACGGTTGAAACGAAAATTGTCCAAAACGCAGCCATCTCGCCGAGCCACCGGCCGAAAATCCGAAGTTGGTGAATTGAATTGCAGTCAAGAAAAAGAGGGCTAGAGCAAGCAACGGGTAAGTCAACGGTCGATACCATCGATAGGGAAAATGCCGACAGATGACCAGACCGATAATTCCTATCAGGGCAAAAAGCGCCTGTTTTTTTAAAAACAGGTAGTCCGACCCGAATTTTTTTAAAGCCACGGCGGAGCTGGCGCTATAAACCATGACGATTCCGATTACAACCAGAAACAGTACCGGAAACAGCAGCTGAATGTCGTAGGCCGCAGTATGTGTCGTGTGTTTTTTGGCGCTCATGATATTTGTAGTTTGAAATTTTTAACGGCTTTCCTGAAATCTTCACCGCGTTGGGCATAATTGTCATACATATCAAAACTGGCACATCCGGGAGACAGCAGAATCACGTTGTCCGGAGAAGCAACCCGGTAAGCCTGCTTGACGGCATCCGCCATGGACGCCGCCGATATTGTCGGCACGGTATCTCCCAGAGCGGATTGAATACGGGTCGCGGCCTTGCCCATGACGATGAGCTTTTTGGCATGCCGGGCCAAAACTTCTCTGAGTGCCTGGAAATTTCCGCCTTTATCCAGACCACCCATGATCAAAACAACCGGTTTGCTAAAACTTTCGACTGCCCTGATGACGGCATCGACATTGGTTGCCTTGGAGTCATTGAAAAAATCAACACCGTGCATCGTGCCGATATGCTCCAGTCGATGCGCAGCACCCTGATACCGGTTCAGCGCTTCCTGGACTGTTTCCGGTGATGCGCCGGCTGCCATGGCCGCCAGAGCTGCTGCTGCGGCGTTCTCCAGATTGTGTCGACCCATCAGCTTCAAGTTGGACACGTTTAAAAATTCCTCGTCACAGGATGCCAAATGCGCCATAGGCCCTTTATCGTCTCGTTTCTTTGATTCAGTGAAGCGAAAATCAATCCGTGTTCCGTTATTTACAACGCCTTCTTCCTCGTGATTGAGTGACGCATAGAATAATTTTGTGCTTTTAAGGGACTCGGTAAGAGAACGCACCAGGGGGTCTGAGCCGTTTAGCACCGCGATATCGTCCGGTTGCTGATTTTTAAAAATTCGGATTTTAGATGCGGCATAAGCTTCAAAATTCGGGTAGCGGTCCAGATGATCCACCGTAATGTTCAACAACACGCCGATTTTCGGTCTGAAAGTGTCGATGGTGTCCAGTTGAAAGCTGCTTATTTCCGCAACGATGAAATCCGCCTCTTGCTCTCCGTCCGCGTAACCGATCAGCGGGTTGCCGATGTTGCCACCCACAAAAACATTGAAACCCGAATGCATCAGCATGCTGCCTAAGATTTCGGTGGTTGTGGTTTTGCCATTGGTACCCGTGACCGCCAAAATGGGTGCTTTAATAAACCGTGATGCCAGTTCTATTTCTCCTACGACCGGTATGCCGTGTTCCTTCGCCCGCAATACCGGTTTAATCGTGTGGGCAACTCCCGGGCTCAGGACAACAAGATCCGCCTTCTCAAAGCTTTGGGATTTGTGGTGGCCCAGCTCCGTGGTAATTCCCATCTCATGGATTTCTTGTACCCGGGGACCCAGTGCCTTCTCGGCAGCCTGGTCGGTTACAATTACCACCGCGCCTCTTTTTTTTAAAAAACGGGCAACGGCCAACCCGGTTACGCCGAGTCCGACCACTATAATTGTTTTGTTTGCAAGCTCCATGATTAAACGTCTCGGAATTTCCACAGTTCGATGACAATATGGGTTATTTCAAAGCCCATTTTTCTCTCCGAGGCATAGGCGCTACCCTACGATGCGGTAGCCGGCATTCTAATTGGGGCGAAGCCCCTAAATTCCTAACCTGTATTGTCCAAACCGGCCGCTTCGCCCTCGCCGGCAGGAGGGCAAGGCCTGAGCAAGAGCGAAGCAGTCGGGATTTGGCGATAGCCATTCAATGGTTCAAACCTGAACCTCTGAACGCTGAACCCTGATATGGTTAAAGCTAACGAAGTTTCAACGTACTCATAGCCAGCAGGGCCAGAGCGATGGAGATGATCCAGAAGCGGACAATCACCTTGGGTTCCGGCCAGCCCTTTAATTCAAAATGATGGTGCAAAGGCGCCATACGAAAAATTCTTTTGCCGTGGGTCATTTTGAAAAACCCGACCTGGAAAATCACTGATAAGGCTTCCATGACAAACAGTCCACCGACCAGCACCAGTAAAATTTCCTGTTTGGTAATGACGGCAATGGTTCCCAGTGATGCTCCCAGGGAGAGGGAACCCACATCTCCCATGAAGATTTGAGCCGGGTAGGTGTTAAACCACAGAAATCCAAGGCCGGAACCGGCCAGTGCGCCACAGAAGATAGATAGTTCACCACTTCCGGTGACATGATTTATTTGAAGATAATCAGCAATTTTGACATGGCCGGCCACATAAGCAAAAATCATGTATGTCGACGCTGCAACAATCACCGGACCGATGGCAAGCCCGTCGAGTCCGTCGGTGAGATTGACTGCATTGGACGCTCCCACGATGACAAATGCCGCAAAAATGACATAACCCCAGCCAAAGTCCGGGGAGATATTTTTAAAAAAGGGTATGGTGACCCGGGTTGAAAAGTCCGGACTGATGTATACCAAAAAGCTGGCAACGAGGGCGACAATTCCCTGCAGTGCAAGTTTTTTGCGTACGGTTAAGCCTTTGCTTTGTTTTTTGATTTGCATCAGATAGTCATCGACAAATCCAATAGTTCCATTGCCGATGATGACAAAAAGTACGATCCATACAAAATAATTGGTTAAATCACTCCAGAGAAGAATGGATACGGTAATGGATACAATGATCAGCGTTCCACCCATGGTCGGTGTGCCGGCCTTGTCCAGATGGGTCTTGGGACCGTCGTCCCGGATGTATTGACCAACCTGCATGGCGCTCAATTTGCGGATCATCCAAGGCCCCAGGAGAAAGCAAATAAAAAAAGCCGTCAAACTGGCATATATCGTCCTGAACGTAATATAACGAAATACGTTAAAGACTGAAAACGTCGTATGCAGTGGGTATAGTAAGTGGTATAGCATCGCTTCTTTATTGGTTGTGCTTACTTAAATTTTTGGAAAAAACAATTTATTTCCCTGCATCGGTTATTAGTTATTGGGTTTATCGGTTTTACTCGCGGCTGGAAGCTGCTCCCACAAATAACTTATAACAATTACCGGTTAACTCTTTTTTTCTTCCGCCCAATCCTTCAGACCCTGCACCACTTTTTCCATGGCCATTCCACGGGAACCCTTCACCAGCAACCAGTCACCGGGTTGCAGCCAATTTTTCAGATCTTCAACGATTTCATCATGGGTGCTTTCAAAGGTATCGGTCGGTTGTATGCCTTCATCATGGGCACCGGCTATCACCTCGGCGGCAAATTCACCATATGCGTATAGCCGGCTAATACCCGAGCGGGCGGCCCCAGCTCCAATTTTGTAATGCAGTGATTGCGCCTGGGCACCCAGTTCAAGCATATCGCCAAGCACGACAACCCCCCGAGCCCCGGCTCGCATTGTGTTGAGGGTCGCAAAGGCGGCCTTCATGGATTCAGGATTGGCGTTGTAAGTATCGTCGATCAGGTGGATGCCGCCGGGCATATGCCTGATGTTCATTCTACCGGAAACCGGCCTGAAGGCTTCGAGACCGGCTTTGACGGTCTCACAAGAAAGTCCTGTTTGATGGCCCACGGCCGCTGCCGCCAGGGCATTTGAAACCATAAACCGGCCGGGAGAATTTAAATGGATAGGAATGCTTTCTCCGGCAAAAATCAGCTTAAAAGAAATTGTGTGCTTGGTTTCATCGACATCTTCGGCTCTGATGGCAGCTTCCCGGGACAACCCGTAAAGAATCACCTCGGCCTTTGTTTTTGAGGCCAACTGCATCACCCACGGATCATCTGCATTGAGAATTGCTTTGCCGCCGGGTCCGAGGCTTTTGAGAAGATCTCCTTTTTCCTGCATAACGCCCTCAATGGTTCCCAATCCTTCCAGGTGCGCCGGTCCGATATTAGTGAGTACGCCGATTTCCGGCGAGCATATTTCGGCCAGTCTCGCGATTTCACCGGGATTGTTCGTACCCAGCTCCAGGACCGCCCATCGATGGCCGGTTGATAACCCGAGCAGGGTTAACGGCAACCCGATTTCATTATTGAAATTTCCGACAGCCGTCAGGGTGTCATGCCGGCGGGACAAAACCAGGGTGGTCATCCGTCGGGTTGTGGTTTTTCCGTTGGACCCCGTAATGGCTATTACGGATGCGTGGGATCGCAGACGGTTAAACGCCGCCAGATCCCCCAACGCGCGGGTGGTGTCTTTAACCTCGATACAGACGATATTACCTGTTTTCCATGCATCGATGGACGTTGGTTCGGCTTTATGGCGGTTGATTACGAAACCATGTACTCCCTGATCGACTATATTTGAGATAAATGTATGGCCGTCATGGACCTCTCCCGTGATGGCCACAAAAACGTCATCGACGGAGATCTTACGCGAGTCAATGGAAACCCCTGCGAATGGACGGCGCAAATCTCCGCATAAAAGCTCACCCCCGGTGGCTTCTAAGATTTCTTCGGCTGTCCAGGGTATAGGGTGCAAATCTTTCACTCTATTTTTTCGCCAATTTTGATATTTTGCTATAAATCAAGTATTCAAGAATCCAAATTTTCCAAAGCCTTTCCGGCTTCCTGCCGGTCATCAAACGCAACGATGGAAGTGCCCAGTATTTGATACGTCTCATGGCCCTTGCCGGCGATCAGTACGGCGTCCTTCGGCCGGGATATCAAAATTGCCAGCTCGATGGCCCGGTGCCGATCGGGTTCGACAGTGTATCCTTTTTCCATAAATCCTGTTTTTAGATTAATTGCCGAATATTCGAGACTATCGACCTGTCTGACCCCGGACAAAATTTGATCGATGATTGTCGCCGGATTTTCCGTACGGGGATTGTCGGAGGTGACTATTGACAGATCGCAAAGCCGGGCGACAATCTCCCCCATCAGGGGACGCTTTTCTTTGTCCCGGTCGCCGCCGCACCCGAAAACACAGATGATTCGGGCCGGTGCAATTTCCCTTAAAGCCGATATGGCATTTGTCAAAGCATCCGGTGTATGGGCATAGTCCACATAGACAAATCGTCCAGTGCTGTTTTCGATGGGCTCAAGCCGGCCGGGTATAGCAGATAGTCCTTCAATTCCGGCTTTAATCGTATCAGTCGCAATGTTCAAAGCCGTTGCGACACCGATGGCACTGAGAATATTTTCTACATTGTGGACCCCTACGAGGGGAGTTTTAAAATTAAAACTCCCCCCTGGAGCGACAACCTTCCCATCGGTGCCATCTAAATTACATCGGATATCTTCAGACCTTATTTCGCAATCGGGCGCCGATCCTGTTTTAACTACAGGCATCGGCAGCGAATCAGCCAATTCTCGGCCCCTGGCATCATCGCAATTGATGACAGCCGAGGCATTTTCTTTTTTTGGCCCTGTGGTGAGATACCTGGTAAACAAACTTTTTTTACTGGACCAATACGATTGCATGTCACCATGAAAGTCGAGATGGTCCTGGCTCAAATTTGTAAAGACGGCTATGTCAAACCAGCAGCTTTTGATACGGTATAGATCCATGGCATGGGAGGAGGTTTCCACAAGTACATGGCTGACACCATCGTGCTTCATTTCCGACAAAATCCTCTGAAGATCAAGGGACTCGGGAGTCGTCACGGGATTGTCAAATGCTTTGTCCCCATAGCGATAATTTATTGTACCGATCACACCGACTTTAAAACCGGCCTGTAACAAGATGCTTTCGACTAAATAGGTGACGGTGGTCTTGCCGTTGGTTCCGGTAATGCCGACAAGGGTCATGTCCGCTGACGGATGGCTGAAAAAGCGGGCCGCCAGATCGGCCAGGGCTATGCGCGTACTGGGTACCTGGATAATGATCGGCCGGCTTTTTGGGGATGCGGCCCCGATTTCATTCAGGAAGGGCTGAGGAGGCTCTTTTTGAGCGATAATTGCTACAGCTCCTCTTTTAAGAGCCTGATGCATAAAATTATGACCGTCGGCAGTTTGCCCCTCAATGGCGACAAACATACCACCCGGTTGAACCTCCTGGGCCCTATAGTGAATTGATCCAATATCCAAATCCGGCAGGCTGTCACGGGACACAAGAGATAGTGCGTGGCGTCTATCATGCGCACCATTCTTTGTTCTCTGTTCACGGCTGCCTGTATCCAGCCAGATTGCGGTGATCGGTTCAATTGCTTCAAATAGTATAGACAGCTTCACCCTTTCGCCTCACTGCCCAGGGATACCCTGAATTTCGTCGTGCCGCCATCTGGCGGTACGTTTAAATAGTTCAGAGTTTGCTGAGCAATTTGTTTAAATACCGGGGCTGCTACGATACCCCCATAATATTTTCCCTTAGGCTCATCAATAACCACCAGAATTGCAATTTCCGGATTATCGGCAGGCGTAAAACCGATAAATGATGCCGTATGGCTGTTAGCCGAGTACTGGCCGTTTTCATCAAATTTCCGGCTGGTACCTGTTTTACCACTAACAGAATATCCGTCGAGGGCAGCGTTCACCCCGGTGCCGCCTTTCGTGATGACGGTTTTCATGATATTTTTAATTGTTTTTGCGGTGCGGGCGGAAACGGCTCTTCTGATTTTTTGCGGTTTGAAATTTTTGACGGGAAGACCATCTTGGTTGACAATTTGCTGCACAATGTAAGGCTTCATGAGAATACCCCCATTTGCAATCGCTGAAAGCGCGGTGACCATTTGAATCGCCGATGCGGAAACGCCATGGCCGAAAGAAATGGCACCGGTGTCTATATTCGACCAGGATGAGTAATCAGACAGCCTGCCGGTTGTCTCTCCGGGGGAATCAATACCCGTTTTTTGGCCGAATCCGAAATTTCGCAACGTGCGATATAGATTTTTGGCGCCCACCTTCTCACCGAGTTTTACGGCTCCGATGTTGCTCGAGAACTTGATGATTTGTTGTAGCGACAACCAGCCGTATTTATGAATATCGTGAACAACATTTTTTCCGATTCTGTAGGCACCATTTTCACAATAAAAAATGCTGCTGGGTGTGGTTTTGCTATACTCCAAGGCGGCGGCGGCACTGAAAATTTTCATGGTTGAGCCCGGTTCGAATGAATCGGTGATAGCCCGGTTGCGCCAGAGAGATTTGTCAAAATTAGAGTAGGTGTTTGGGTTGATAAACGGATAATGGGCAATGGACAAAATAGCCCCGGTGCGCGGCTGCATGACAATTGCAAGGGCGGAGAGAGCCGAATATCGATCCACTGCTTCCTGCAGGGCTTTTTCGGTTATATATTGGATGTTGCTGTCAATGGTAAGAATCAGGTCATGGCCGCGGTTGTTTACCGCTTGCTCGTGTTCGGCACTGAAGCCGTTGCCCAGCGCGTCTTTGAAAACTGTAAAATTTCCGGGCGCTCCTTTGAGATTCTGATTGTAATAAAATTCAATACCTTCCAGACCTGCCCCGTCCAACCCGGTAAAACCCAGAGCCTGGGCGGCCAGGGTCGTATGGGGATAAAAACGGTTGTACTCCGTAACGAAATCAATACCCGGTATTTGAAGATCTTTAACGGCCCGGGTTTCTTTGGCCGTCGTTTGGCGCTTGATCCAAACAAACGGTTTGTTCGCCGCCAGTTTGCGTTTGATTTTAGCAGCGTCCAAATTTAAGACATCGGCCAGTGCTTTGGCGCTGAGCTTGGTGTCTTTTAGCCGGGGCGGATAGGCGGCAATGGACGTCACATCAATGCTGACAGCCATTTCCCGAAGGTTTCGATCATAAATGATGCCGCGTTTGCCGGATGTGGTCAGCGATTGCTCGTATTGGTTGGATGCCCTTTGGGACAACCACGGGCCACGATATACCTGCAGATGAATTGCTTTGGCCGCAATTACCATAAATGCAATAAGAAAAAAGGCGCCCACAAGCAGCATTCGAAATCTGAAATATTTATTTTCCATCACCAACCCAGATAAACCGGTAAAATGGCCACAAAACAAAGCTGTTTGCTAAAATTTAGCTTTGTGTTTTGATGTCTTGGTTGCGAAAATGTGTTGCCACAAAATGTAAAAAATTATTACTAAGGGCCTATCGCTCTAAGGCATTAAAATCGTTTGTTTCGATGTCGGTGTGATCAGGCCAAGCTGCGTTTTAGCTATTTTCGCGATGCGCGAGGGTGATTTCAGACGCGCGAGTTCAATTGTTAAGTTGTCCTGCATAGCAGACAGTTGCCGTATCCGGGACCTTTGCTCTGTGATTTCATATTTGATGCGAACACTCTGCACCCTGCACCAGGTGTAAAAAAGAAGCTAGACGATAAAAACAAGCATCAAGCAAAGAAAGGTGATGGTTACTTTAGGGTTGCGTTGTTTACGTTTCTTTTTTTTCACCATGTTTCCTAAAGTTTTTCGGCCGCTCGCAGCCGAGTGCTTCTAGCCATGGGGTTGGTGATAATTTCCTCTGCTGTGGGGCGCACCACCTTCTTCGTCAGAATGCTGACTTGCGGCTTTTGGCCGCAAACACATACGGGCAGCTTTGGCGGACACGAACATCCCTTCTCAAGGGTTTTCAATTGTTGTTTTACGATGCGATCTTCCAGTGAGTGGAACGAGAGCACACACAGGCGACCGCCGGGATTTAGAAAATCTGCGGCCTGTTCCATGAAAGCTTGCAGTCTATCGAGTTCCTGATTGACCGCGATTCGCAGTGCCATAAATACGCGGGTTGCCGGGTGGATCTTTTGCTTGGACAACGCATGTCGCGGGATTGCAGCAATGACAATCTGAGCAAGCTGTTTGCTGGACCGAATCTTTTTTTGCATTCTGACTTTTACAATTTTATGCGCGATTTGTTTGGCCCAGCGTTCTTCGCCGTAGTTTTTAAAGAGTTTTCGCAGATTTTCCCGGGTCAGATTATTGATGAGATTTTCCGCAGTTTTCCCCGATTGCTTATCCATGCGCATATCCAGCGGTTCATCTTTTCTGAAGCTGAATCCCCGGCCGCTGTTTTCGATTTGGTGGAGTGAAACGCCGAGATCCAAAAGCATTCCGTCAACCGCAGCAATCTTTAATTGTGACAAGAAATCAGGAAGATGAATGAAATTTCCGTGAAACAGGCGGATATTTGATGTATAAGATTCCAAGACTTTTTCAGCATTGGTGATGGCATCCATATCCTGATCGATCCCGATCAACAATCCGCCCGGGAGAATTTTCTCACAAATTTTCCTCGCGTGGCCACACCCGCCGATGGTGCCGTCGACGACTATTTTTCCGGGCCGGCAATTGAGGTAATAAACCACTTCGTCCTGCATGGCAGGGATATGTCGGTACATCATCCGGTTAGATTCCTAACTCGTCAATTTCGCTTCTAACCTCCTCATTTTGCATATCTTCATCAAGGCTCAGAACTTCCCTGTCCCAATTTTCCCGTGACCAAATTTCAAAACGTTCCAGTGCGCCGACCAAGGCAATATCTTTGTCAAGTGAAGCATACTCCCTCAAGGTGGATGGTATCAGGATGCGATCCTGCTTGTCGCAGGTACACTCAAAAGCACCGCCGACAAATACCCGCCTGAAGCGACGCATGCTCGCACTGGGTTTGGGTAAAGAGAGTACTTCGTTTTCCAGTTTGCGCCATTTTTCCATGGTATAGGCAACCACGCAGTTGTCTATGCGGGATACCATGACACTATCGGCCCCGTCTGCCTTTATGACATCCCGAAACCGGGCCGGTATGATGATACGCCCTTTGGTGTCGATTGTATGAAAGGAGCTTCCTCGAAACATTGATACCTAATATCCACTTTTATCCACTTTGCTCCCCCATTAGAATATAAAACTTTCTGGGTGTCAAGATAAAAAATGAAAAAATCCCAATTTATAATATAATTTTCGAAGGTTAAAGGTGTGAATTGAATTGCAGAAAAGGTGGAGCAAGGTGGAGGGAGATATTAGTCTCTTAGTCTCTTAGCGGGGTTTTCTGACAATATGTTGTCAGAAACTGACGGTTTCAGGTTTCAGGATTTAGCACTTCAACTTCCTGACAGCCGAACCCTCGTGTGAAACTACATTAAGCCGCTTTGGCTGCCGGCAACCGGGTTCCCAAGAAACACCGCCTGGCTGGAACAGTGAATTGATTGAACATCGAACATCGAACGCCAATGTCGAATTTCGAATATTGATGACGCTACGCTTTATCTATTTTAAAACAAGCGAACCGAAGAATTTCGAAGAGTTGAATCACTGTGCTCTGTCCTTTTTTAGAATTTTATCTTGACACCGAGAAACAAACAACGTATGTTGTTTAAACAACGATCGTTGGCTATAAAATCGCATTTCCGACTGGCAACTTTGATGCACAACAATCGATCCATTTTGCTTGCGAAAAAAGAGAAGAACATGTTCCCCGGTGAAGCTACCCACGACGAAGCGCAACCAACATCGCCGTTTAAGACGGCCCTGAAAAAACCTGGCCAGGAACAGATTGTTATCCTGACGACGCTGTTATTGCTTGTGCTTTTCAGTATTTTCCTGGATGGCTTTGCCACCATGGATAACCTGATCACCCTTGCTCGCAATGTTTCTGTGCTCGGGATTCTCGGTGTCGGTATGGCACTCGTAGTGATTGCCCGGGGACTTGACCTTTCTCAGGTGGCTGTTATGGCCGTGTCCACGGCCTGGGCCCTTAAGCTGATGAACAGTGGTGCTTCAACCGGCGGCGCTGTTTTGCTGGGGTGGGGGCTGGTGGTGCTGATCGGTGCTTTGAACGGCTTTTTGATCGCCTTTGTGGAAATGCCGGCTTTGTTTGTCACCCTGGCCTCCGGTATTTTGGTTTATGGGGCTGGCCGCACCTGGCTGCTGGGTAACGAAATGATTTTATATGTTCCTAAAAATGCCGATTTGTTGCTGTTTTTCGGCCAGGGAACCGTCGGGGGCATTCCCGTTCCGATTCTCCTGTTTGCGCTGGTAGCGCTGCTTGCCCATATTTTTTTGTCGCGAACGTCCTACGGTCGTTTCATCTACGCCCATGGGGATAACGCCGAGACCGCACGGTTCACCGGAATTGCGGTCCGGCCCTTGACGATCCTTGAATATACGCTATGTGCCTTCATCGGATACACCGCCGGCCTGGTCATGGTGGCATCGGTGGCCAGCATTGATCTCCGGGTCATCAATTCTACCCTGATTTTTGACTCGATCCTCGTGGTCGTGCTGGGTGGCATCAGCCTTGTTGGGGGGCGCGGCGGCATATTGAGTGTGATTGCCGGCACCGCCCTGATCGGCACTTTGCTCAACGGTATGACCATTTTGAATCTGCAAAACGACATCCAGGACATTATCAAAGGAGTGGTCCTGCTGGGCGCCATCCTCCTGGATAACCGCCTGCACCCCCGCGAAGAAGAAACCGCCCGCCAGGGCGATATATAAAAAACAGGGAGCGCCAGAATGGCTTTGAAGAAAGTCGTTGCCAAGGTTAAGAATCAGGATCTTGTTGAAAAGAAACACCTGCAGATTGCAGAAGCTGCCGGTGAATTGTTTTCAAAAAAGGGATTTCATAAAACCACCATGCGGGAAATTTCAAAGGCCAGCGGCATCGAGCTGTCCTATCTATACAAATACATATCATCCAAGAATGATATCCTGTTTTTGTTTTACCGGCATGTGCAGAAGCTCTACAATCATGTCTACCAGTCACTGTCGGATGCAAAAGACAACGATCCTGTCAAACTCCTGGAAGATCTGATTGCATCCATATTTGACCTGTCTCGCAAATACCGCCGGGAATTGCTTACCATTTACACAGAGTCCCGTCATTTAAAGGCAGATTCTCTTCAAACCGTGCTTTCCATCGAAAACGAAATGATCCGGTTGCTTGAGGACCTGATTATTCGCGGAGTAAAAGAGGGATGTTTTCACACCGAGGATCCTTTTATGGCGGCCAACATTATTCAACATGTGCTCGTTCTCGAGGCCACCAGGGGCTGGAACTTCAGGGATCGATATTCGCAGATGAGCTACGTCAAGCCGGTTGCTAATTTCATCATGAGGGCTTTGGGAGTTCATGAAGAGCGGCGCCAAACAACAGGAAATCGAAAATCAAAAAAGAAAAAAAGGAGGAAAAAAAGCGATGAATAGATCTATCAGACAACGTAACTTTCGGTGGATGGCAATTTTTTACGGCTTCAGCATGCTGATGTTCTTTACAAGTATCTCATTTGCCGGGGAGACGGCGGGAACCGCCGTGCGCAGGCATTTCGATGACAGCCTTAAAGGAAAAACCATCGCTTTTGTGCCGGTGACGTTTGGAATCCCCTTAACCGCGGCCTGGAAAAACGCCATCGAGACCGAGGCCAAAGCGCTGGGCATGAAATTTGTCGTCCGTGATCCCAACATGGACCCGGCGGCAATGACCCAGGCGATTTCCTCCCTGATCGCGGAACGTCCCGATGTGCTGGTTGTTCACAACCCCAATGTTCAGTTGCTGGCCAAACTCCTTAAAAAGGCGGAAAAAGCGGGCATCTATGTGATCCAGATCAATATGGCTTCCAATTACAGGGGTTCGGCCTATGTCGGAGCCGACTGGTACAAGATGGGGCAGCAAATTGCTGAGGACATTTGCAGAGAATGTGGTCAGGGCAGCGGCAAGTCCGGCAAGGTAGCCCTGGTGCAGGGCCCCACAACCTCCGCTCCCAGTCTCGAACAGGTCCAGGGGGCCATGTCGGTTTTTAAAAAGCACCCGGAAATAAAAATTGTTTCCAACCAGGCGGCCAACTGGGATGGCAAGCAGGCACACGATGTCACAGCCATTGTTCTGAAACAGTATCCGGATTTGTGCGCCACCTATGGCATGTGGGGGGTGATGCAGCTGGGGGCGGGTCAGGCCCTGAGAGAATCCGGGTTGTTGGATAAAGTATTGGTCTATGCTTCCGGCGGCGGCAACCAGATCATCTGTGATAATATTGAAGCCGGCATTATCGACAAGTACTGGAATTACAATGCACCGCTTCAGGGTCACGATATCATGGCCGCGGCGAAGATGCTGCTTCAGTCAGGGCTTAAACCCGGTAAACTGAAAATGGCTCTGTTTTCGCAGGCGAAGTTAGTTGATCGGGAAAATGCCAACGGTGCTTGCTGGAGTCTGCCTGCCAAGTAGTTCCGGGATGACCCGGGCCTGGGAAACCCGTCCCAGGTCTCTCATTATTTCCAGCAGCGGCTAATGTTGATAAAGTCGTAAGTAGCTGATTTTTTTATCTTAAACAAGCCTTTTCCCGAAAAGGGTTAATGTCGCTCGAAAATGACTTTTTACGGGAACGTCAATGTTGAAATCAAGACAATTAACAGAGAACCGCAAAAGGTGCCGATTTAGTCATGAGTCGTTTGAAAACCAAAATACTTGCGCTGCGTTACGAATGGTCGCCACAGTTGTTTTTTGCCGATCTTTTGAGCAAGCGCTGGATGGACGCGATCATCCCTTATTTGCTGCTGATCACCCTGGTAGTGGTGTTTGGACGGCTGCTCAACAACTATTTTACGCCTTACAACATCGCAGAAACGGTGCGCGAGTTTGCCGAGTTCGGGTTCGTTGCCGTGGCCCTGGCGCTGGTCATTGTTTCCGGAGGCATTGATCTTTCGGTGGGGTCCATCTTCGGCATGGCCAATTTCGGGACATTATTGTTTTTTCAACTGCTGGGCTGGCCGGTGTGGCTGATCGTGCCGGCAATTATGATTATCGGGGCTTTGATGGGAGCTTGCAACGGCATTCTGATCGGATTCATGAAAACCAGGCCCTTCTTGACGACCCTGGTGACCTTGATCATCTTCCGGGCGTTGGTCCATCTTTTAGACCAGCGTTTTTCCGTGGCAATTGCTTCTCATTTTAATGAAAGCGCGGTGTTTGATTTCCTGGGAGACGGAGCCATCCTGGGAGTGCCGACCAATGTGGTTTTTCTGCTGCTGCTGGTTGCCGCCGGTCATATCATCATGACCCGCACGCGGCCGGGCTGGCATTTAACGGCCATCGGCGGTGCCCGTCGTTCGGCCCGCCAGGCTGGAATTGCTGTTGAAAAAGTTGTTTTTTTTACTTACGTCATCTCGGGAATGCTGGCGGCGCTGGGGGGAGTGCTCTATGCCGCACGGTTGAACAGCACCCACGCGGATGCTGGGCAGGGCTGGGAGATTCTGGCCCTTACCGCGGTAGTGTTGGGTGGTGTCAGCCTGGCAGGCGGACGGGGTACCATCGTGCGGGCCGTGCTGGGAGCCACCATCGTCATGGTGCTGATCAATGGTTTGCTGCGCCTGGGAATTACCGGTGCCATCAGCTCCGCCCTGCTTGGAGCCATCCTGCTTTTTGCCGTTGGATTCGACGTCAAGTGGTTCAAGAACCGCCATAAGATGGTCCAAAAAATTTACGTGGTGCCCACCTACTTGGAGTTTCCGGAAACCGAGGATTTTCGGCCTGGAAGCGGCACCCGTTTTGAAGTCAACACGCGCCTGGAGCAGGCCGAAGCCATCGGCTTAAACCAGGTGGATGGTCCGGAAGACATTATTCTCGATCGCCAGGGGAGGGTTTACGGCGCCTGCCGTCAGGGTTGGATTCTGCGGTTTTCAGGGGAAAATTTTGAAAAGCGGGAGGTTTTTGCCCGCATGGGGGGCCGGCCGCTGGGCATGGCCTTTGACCGCAACGAAAACCTCATTTTGTGCAACGGCGGTATGGGGCTTTATGGAATTAAACCCGACGGGGAAGTATACAGGCTGACCGATGAAACCAACCGCACCTGGTGGAAGATAAACGACGACTCGCGACTGCGCTTGGCCGATGACCTGGACATCGCCCCGGACGGCAAAATCTACTTCAGCGAGGCCACCGTGCGCTACGAGATGCATTCCTGGCCCCTTGACGGCCTTGAAGGCCGGGGCAACGGGCGGATTATCTGCTATGACCCGGAAACGGAGCGGACGCGCACCGTGATCCGCAACCTGCGATTTCCCAATGGAATCTGCACGGCCCATGACGGTCAATCCATCTATTTTGCCGAAACATTCGGCCGCACGATCAGCCGTTACTGGATCGCCGGACCCAACCGGGGGAAGTTTGAGCCGGTCATTCCAAACCTGCCCGGCTTTCCCGACAATATCAACCGCGCCTCGGACGGCAACTACTGGCTTGCCTGTGTGGGCGTTCGCAACCCGGCCTTTGACCTGTCCATGCGGATGCCGGACTTTCGCCGACGGATGGTCAAGCGAGTCCCCCCGGATTAATGGCTGTTTCCCAATATCAATACCGGCTGCGTAGTTAAATTCACCGATTCGGGCGAGGTCATCGAATCCTTGTGGGACAAAAGCGGCAAATCCCACCCGGTAATCACCTCCGTGCGAGAGGATCGGGGCTATCTCTATCTCGGGGGTATTATGAATAATCGCATCGGGCGAATCAGGCTTGAGGGGGCAGACCCCGATTGGTACGGTCCTGACAGTTATTGGGGAAAGCGGTAATTAGCAACTTGTCATAACAAAATTTTTTAAGAGAGGATGCGGCATGCCCGCCCAGGCAATTGAAATTGTAAAGGAAATATTCTTTCGCAACCGGGATCGACACGCCATTCCGTCGATGGACGGCGCGCTGAATCCGAACGATGCCCTTGATCGTCTGCCGATGGTGAAAGCATCCGTGAAAGACCCGGATGACCTGGTTTTTGATGCCACGGGCAACCTCTATGTTTCCACCGAAAACCGGGTACTGAAACTGTCGGGCAAGGAGTATAGAGAAGAAGCTGTTTTTGTGGAATTCGAGGGTCCAACCGGCGGCTTGGGCTTTCATCCCGACGGCCGCCTGATGGTTTGCATTGGCGGGGTCGGCCTGTGTCTGGTTGACGATGCCGGGAGAACAACCTGGATCAAAGAAGCACAGACCAGCCGTATCCTGTGCCCGAACTCGGCGGTAGCCCGCGCCGATGGGACGATCTACATCACCGACGGCAGCCTCCACCATGAACCATCCGATCGGATCTGGGACCTGATGGAAAAGCGGGCTTCGGGCCGTTTGATCCGTTATGATCCGGCGACTGAAAAATTCGAGGTGCTGCTCTCCGGTCTCGGCTACCCCTGGGGCATTGAGATCAGTCTTGACCAGCAGTGGATCATGTTCAGCGAAAGTTGGCACCACACGGTTTCGCGGTGCCCCATCGATGATATCCGACCGGCGACCCGCGAAGTCGTTATTCCCAATCTTCCCGGCTACCCGGGGCGTATTGCAGCGGCGTCCGATGGTGGTTATTGGATCTGCCTTTTCGCCATGCGCACGGAACTGGTGGAGTTTGTTCTGTCCGAAGACATGTTCCGCCTTGAAATGATGCGGACCATCGATCCGGCCCACTGGGTTCGCCCGGCGTTGTCTTCCGGTAAAGATCTCCTGGAGCCCATTCAGTTCGGAGGAATCCGGGTGTTGGGTATCAAGAAGCCATGGGCCCCGCCGCGATCCTATGGTCTTGTTGTTCGGATCGACGAGGATTTTGAAATCAAAAAAAGTCTCCATAGCCGGGCCGACGGCCGACGCCACGGTATCACCGGGCTGGCTGAAAACAAGGGGGATCTCTTCATCCTGTCCAAAGGGCATGGTCTTATCCTGAAATTGAAAAAATAGATACGGGAGTTCTAAACAGATGCAAACCGACAATTCGCCGATTGTCAAGGTCGTGCAAGGCAGCAAGGTCTATCAGGGTGTTCATGCGATCAAGGAGGTAGACTTCGATTTGCTCAAAGGCGAGGTCCACGCCCTGGTGGGCGAAAACGGGGCAGGTAAATCCACCCTTTGCAAGTTACTGGCCGGAGCCATTGAACTGAGCTCTGGGCACATTTTGCTGGATGGCACCCGACGCTTTTTTAAAACCCCGGCAGAAGCCCTGGCGGCCGGAATTGCCATGGTATACCAGGAAACGAGTCTGGTGCCGAGTATGACCGTGGCTCAGAACATTGAACTGGGACGAGAAAAATTTTTCAACCGACTGCGCGGCTTGTACATCAAGGCACAGCAGACCATGCAGACCATGAACTTCGATGTGGATCCCACGCTTCTAGTGGCGATGCTGGGGGCGGCCCAAAAGCAAATGGTGGAAATCGCACGGGCCGTCGGCGCCAATGCGCGGGTAATCATTTTCGATGAGCCGACCGCGTCCTTGACCCCGGAAGAAAAGCTGCATTTTTTCGATCTGGTAAAGGCCATGCGCCGGGATGGCATGTCGGTGATTTTTATTTCCCACATGCTCGAGGAGGCGCTTGAAATTGCCGATCGCATCACCGTGCTGCGTGATGGGGAGAAGGTAATCACCGATGAAGCGGCCAATCTGACGCGCGAAAAGCTTGTGGGATTCATGGTGGGGCGCGATCTGGACCAAACCCATTACATGCAGCAGAAACGAGAACAACAGAGCAAAAAGGCAAAGAAAAAAGTGCTTACGGTGGAAAATGTCACAAAGGGCAACACGGTCAAAAATATGTCCTTTACCCTATATTCCGGTGAAGTCACAGGAATTGCCGGCCTGGTGGGTTCGGGCCGCACCGATATTGCCCAGATCATTTACGGTGCCGCCAAACGTAATTTTCTTTACGGAGGTATGATCTACCTGGAGGGTCGTCCTATCCGCTACCGCGTGCCTCGACAGGCCGTCAACGACGGCATCGTGTACGTCACTGAGGATCGCAAGCTCAATGGATTTTTTGAGACCATGGATGTCGATGACAATGTTTACCTCGGCTGGCTGGCCACCAAAATGGGGAGCTGCTTTTTTATTTCCAGGAAACAAAAGGCTGCGCTGGGCCAAACCTGGTCACAGCGCATGCATATTCGAACGCTTAGCCGCAAGGCCAAAATTATCGAACTTTCCGGGGGCAACCAGCAAAAGGTGACCATCGCCAAGTCCCTGGTGCAGCAGCCCAAGCTGGTGATCTTTGATGAACCCACGCGGGGAGTTGATGTCAAGACTATCCCGGAGATACACAACCTGATTCGTTCCCTGGCCAAGAAAGATGTCGCCGTCGTCGTTATATCCTCCTATCTTCCCGAAATTTTCACTCTCTCCGATCGTATCCTGGTGGCCCAGAAGGGTCGGATCATGGAGGAGTTCAGCCCAGAGGAAGCCACGGAAGAGAAAATCATGTATGCCGCCATCCACTAAACTGAATTTAGGTATAAGAAAGGAGCAATGAACATGCGTGTGATTGATTTTTTTGACAAAAGTGTCGGCTACTATCCGGACCGTGTTTTTGTCCAGCAGGACAGCGTTAAAAGAACCTATTTGGAAAGCCAGCGCGTAACCCACCGGATCGCCAACGCCTTGCACCGGGACGGGTTCGACGCCGGTGTGCGCATTGCCGTTTATGCGCCAAATGACTACCGGATCGTCGAGGTCATGTACGGGTTGTTTCGGGCCGGAGCGGTTCTGATACCCGTCAATATACGCAATCCGATCAAGGAAAACCTGTACGTTCTCAACATGGTCAAGTGCAATATGGTTTTTTACCACAGTGCTTTTGAAGCTCATGTGTCCCGCATGAAAAAAGAATGCCCCTCCATACGGCAGTTTGTCTGCATTGACACCGATCAAGGCGAAGGCGCGTATCTGGCGGATTGGATGGATCCTTCCGACAAACCGGCACCTTATATCGAGCATAAACCCACCGATCTGTTCGGCATTTTCGCCACCAGCGGCACTACTGGAAATCCCAAGGGGGTTCTGCATACTCACCAGAGCCTCATGTTGGTGGTGATAGATTTTCTTTACAGTCTCGGCTACCGGGATCCGCAGATTCATTATTGCGTGGCGCCGGTGACCCATTTGGCCGGAACCTTTATTTTTTCTTTTTCCGCCGTCGGCTCCACAACTATCCTGGAAAGTAACGTCGATCCCCTGAAAATTATGAAAACCATCGAGGAGCAAAAGGTGACCGTGCTCTTTCTCCCGCCCACGGTTATATACATGATGCTGGCCCATCCCCAGGTGCGGGACTTTGATTATTCCTCTCTGAAAAACTTCATCTATGCGGCTGCCCCCATGTCGCCGGAGAAAGTAAGAGAGGCCAACGAGGTTTTTGGGCCCGTGATGACCAACATTTTCGGCCAGACCGAGTCGCCGGCGCCGACCACCATATTGCTCCCCGAGGAGCACCGGCCGGATGACGGGCCTGTATGGGAAAAACGGCTGTCCAGCATCGGAAGGGCCTGCCTGAGCCGCTGGACCGAGATCATGGATGAAAATGGCAACATCCTCCCGCCCCATGAAACCGGCGAACTCGTGGTTCGCGGGTCTGGCAACATGGCCGGTTATCTGGATGACCCCGAGGCCACGGCGGAAGCTTGCAGGTTCGGGTGGCATCACACCGGTGATATGGGATTTAAAGACGAGGAAGGTTACATCACCCTGGTGGACCGCAAAAAAGATATGATCGTCTCCGGCGGGTTCAACGTGTTTTCGGTTGAAGTGGAAAAGGCCCTGCTTTCCCACGAAGCGGTGCTCGAGGCAGCCGTTATCGGTGTTCCCGATGAAAAATGGGGCGAAGCCGTCAAAGGACTCGTGGAGCTTAAACCGGATCAAAACGTGTCTGAAGAAGAACTGATCGCCTACTGCAAGGAGCGTATTGGCAGTGTGAAAGCCCCCAAGGGCATTGATTTTATATCAGAATTGCCCCGCAGCGCCACGGGTAAGGTTCTCAAACGCAAACTTCGCGATAAGTACTGGGAAGGCCGCGAAAGAAAAATTTAAGCGAGGAAAAAAATGGATAACGATAATAATGACGTCGTCATCGTCAGTGCGGTAAGAACCCCTTTCGATAAATTTGGCGGCCCGCTCAGAGATGTCCCCAGTATTGATCTGGGTGCCATGGTGATCCGGGAAGTCATCAGCTGGGCAAAAATAGACGGTGCTATCGTGGACGAAGTATACTATGGAACCTGTGTGCCGGCTGAAACCGCCCTTGAAACCAACATTCCAGCCCGCCAGGCGATTTTAAAAGCCGGCCTGCCCTCCGAGACCCGCTCTTTGACCATCGACCGGGCCTGCTGTTCGTCCCTGACGGCGGTGGGTCTGTGTTTTGATGCCGTCAAATCCGGTCGTGCCGAGGTCTGTCTGGCGGTGGGGGCTGAGAATATGAGCCGGGCGGCCCTGCTGGTTCCCCCAAGGGTGCGCTGGGGAACAAAAATTGGCTCCATTGCCGCCCAGGATGGTCTTTTCGAACTTGGCTATGCCGCCTTTAATCCGGTCAGCGTGGATGCGGGACAAGTGGCCGTGGAAATGGGTGTCACCCGTGAGCAGCAGGACCAATGGGCGCTGGGAAGTCAGCAGCGGTATGCCCGGGCCCTGGCTGCGGGAAAGTTTAAAGTCGGCGAAGAGCTGATGAGTGTCACCGTGCCTTCGAGAAGAGGCGATATCATTGTTGATAAGGACCTGCAACCCAGGCCTGATACAACATTGGAAAAGCTAGCGGCCTTAAAGACAGTCTATGGCAGCCCGACAGTGACTCCTGGTAATGCACCGGGTTTAAACACCGGGGCCTCCGCGGTTTTAATCATGAGCCGCGCCAGGGCTCAGTCCCTGAACTTGCAGGCCCTGGCGACGATTCGTATGGTTGCCGGTGTGGCCGGACCTGCCAGCGATATCGCCAAGATACCGGCTCCGGCTATTCTCAAGGTTCTTGGCGACGCGGGATTGACGCTCGATGATATGGATCTTATCGAGATCAACGAAGCTTTTGCCGCCATGCCCCTGGTGGCCAGTAAGATTCTGGCCGACGGCAGCCCCGAAAAGCTGGAGGCGCTTCGGGGAAAAATCAATGTCAATGGCGGCGCTATCGCCATCGGGCATCCGGTCGGAGCCTCCGGCGCGCGCATCTTGATGACGTTGATGTACGAACTGCGCCGCAGTGGCGGTGGCCTGGGAGTTGCCGCAATCTGTGGTGGTCTTTCCCAGGGCGATGCCTGTATCATTGAAGCTTGAGCACCGTTTGTGAAAGCAATTTTTTTGAAAGGAGAAGTTTACAGTGGAAATAAAAAATCGTGTGGCCGTGATTACCGGCGGCGCTTCCGGTCTTGGAGAGGCCTGCGCGCACCTGTTTGTTGAAGATGGCGCCCGGGTGGCACTGCTGGATCTGGATCGGGAAAAAGGTGAAGCCCTGGCGGCCGAACTTGGAGATGCGGCAATCTTCTGCCGGTGTGATGTTACCGATGATGAAAGCGCAGCCGCTGCAATGGACAGGGCCATGGGAGCTTTTGGCGCCATTCACGTCGCCATCAACTGCGCCGGCATTGGGGCTCCGGCCAAGGTTCTCGGCAAAAACGGTCCCATGCCCATGGATGTCTTCAAAAAAGTGGTCAATGTGAACTTGTTTGGCACCATGAACACCATTCGGCTGTCGGCACACCAGATGCTGAAGAACAACTCCGATGGTGACGGCGAAAAGGGCGTGGTGGTCAACACAGCCTCCAGCGCTGCCTTTGAAGGCCAGATCGGACAAACGTCCTACAGTGCTTCCAAGGCCGCTATCGTGGGTATGACCCTTCCCATCGCCCGGGAGTTCGCCGAGTACGGCATCCGGGTGAATACCATCGCGCCGGGGCTGTTCAACACGCCTTTGCTGGCACAACTTCCGGCCCCGGTCAAAGAAGCCCTGGGCAAGATGGTGCCATTTCCCAGGCGGCTGGGAATACCGGTTGAGTTCGCCATGCTCGCCAAACAAATCGTCGAAAACCCCATGCTCAATGGAGAAACCATCCGGCTCGATGGCGCCATGCGCATGGCGGCCAAATAGGATGAGGATAAAGATATGAACGCTATATCTGATTTGCTGGGTTGCCGCCATCCTGTCATTCAGGGAGCTATGGGCGTGATCAGCAACCCGGAGCTGGTGGCAGCGGTTTCCGAAGCTGGCGGCTATGGACTTCTGGCCACAGCTTTTATTACCGACCCGGACTTTCTCAAGCAGCAGATAGAGGCTGTCCAAAGGCTTACGGGCAAACCCTTTGGGGCCAACCTGGCGGCGTTTAATCCATCTTCTCCGGTGCTGGCTGAAGTTATCGCCGACATGGGCATCGGGGCAGTGACGACCTCGGCGGGTTTTCCCGGGCCCCTGGTGGATTACTTAAAGGGCCGGCGGGTGAAAGTGCTTCACGTGGTGCCCAACGTCAAAAGCGCCTTGAAAGCGGCGGCGGCCGGTGTTGATGCGGTGATCGCCGAAGGGATGGAATCCGGCGGGGCCCAGGGACATCAGGGGGTGTCCACCATGGTCCTGGTTCCCATGGTGGCCGATGCCGTCGATATCCCGGTGGTGGCCGCCGGGGGCATCGCCGATGCCCGCGGTTTTCGGGCCGCTCTGGCACTTGGGGCTCAGGGTGTTCAGGTGGGCACACGTTTTAT
Organism: Deltaproteobacteria bacterium; assembly: GCA_024277475.1. The sequence goes on along the minus strand of JAJRVC010000561.1, from coordinate 4,521 downwards.
CGCCTCCCGGGAGTGCATCGCCCACATCAATTACAAACAGGCCATCTGCCGGGCTGCAGATACGGACACGGTTTTGCTGGGCGGTGACAGGATACGGGTGCGGGTGTTGCGTACGCCGGTGGTGGAAGTATGGCTTCAAAAACCCCAAGCGGAAATTTTCGAGTTTCTATCCGCACACCAGAAAGAAGCCTCCCTGGATGGGGATCTTGAAGCCGGGGCTGTGGGCGCCGGACAGATTTCCGGAATCGTAAAGGAAATCAAGCTGATTCGGGAAATTATCAAAGAGATGGTGAGCTAAAAAGCGGAATCAATGATCAGGCTGCAGTAAAGATGCCGACAGACCGCCTGCTGATGATTAAAGGTGCAAGGGTGTCACGCTTAACAGCCCGGTAGATTGCTGCATGCGGTTTCCATAAAGATCCCGCCGATCAAATCATTGTGACCACCGTAAGAATGCATAATTTAACGCTTTTAACAAAAGATAAAAAAATTATGGAATATCCGCATGTAAAAGCCATGTGGTAAGATTGAACTTGCAGAAGACCATAGATGCTGAGATAATTCAGGGAGTCAAGATCTATAAAATCGCACAACTCTTTGACCGTTTTGCTGGCTGCAATTAATTGATGTATCAAGATAGAAATTAAAGTCCTGCAATATTCTTAATATTTCAGTAAGACGGTACAAAACCGTAAAACAAATTCTTTCATTTAATTTCCAATGAGATAGGAGGTATAATTGCTTTAACCAGTCCTTATGATCAAAGTGCGGAGATCATGATTTGTCTTGAAGGGGAAGAGAAGCAGAAATTGAAAATATTTACGTCAGGAAAAAAACGTCAGACTGAAAATGGCCATGTTACCCAGGCAGTGGATGGTGACGGGTACCATCAGGTTTTTTTCTTGCTCGTAGGCGATTGCAAACACAATGCCACCAACAATCTGGGTGAGAGGAAGGTCGTGACCGTCATAGTGGGGCAATACAAAGAGGGTGGTGCTGGTCAGAATGGCGGCATAAACACCCCACCGTCTAAAAAACCCGAAGATGATACCCCTGAAAAATATTTCTTCCCAAACAGGCCCGATGACACCGCCCACAAGAAAGAATATGAAAATTTGCCATAGTACCGAAGGCAGTGGTGTCTTGACAAGTTTTAGCGGGTTTATACCAACGGCAAACAATACCAAAAACAAAATGCCGGCCGCAATTCCAAAACAAGCGGACCAGATCAAGCCTCTCACCAAACCCGGCAGCATTTTTAAGCGGGATAGCCCGATCGCGTCCGGATTCTTTTCAAAGCGGCCGGCAATAAATACCAGTAAAATGGCTTCCAGACAGCGAATGATGCCAAGCGCCGGCAAAGGAGATGCGGTTTGCCCGGCCATCGCCAGTCCGAAGACGGTTTCCAGGACAAAAACAGCAGCGATTGATATCGCCAGGGTCTTCAATGTTATTTTGTTTGCTTCCATCCCAGAGATCTCAAGGAGCTATAAGCATAGGTTTGGCTATACCAGTTATCGGATACTTTAATTCTTTCTAAAATCGGCCTGATTGCGCTTGGGTTCTGCCGCAGTCCCAGAGCATAAAATGCCATGCATCGGACATTGGTATTTTTATCATTTAAAAATGCCAACAGATCGTTGTAAGTGCCGGATCGTCGGCTGAACGCCAGTGTTTTTACAAGCCAATAGCGCTCCTGGGGGATCCGGCTTTTGAGCAAGTGCGAATATGCCCTGTAATCTGCAACTTCCAGTTTTTTTTGTTGAATTGTTTTTAAGGCCGCCACGCGGGTTTGCCAATTTTTAGATTCCAGGGCTTGGGAGATATCTTTAAAATCGATGTTAGCGCTGCGGTTTAATTGAAAATAGATCAGCACGATAATGCCGAGGAGCAAACACATGATCGAAGCTGTCAGGGCGGCAGTTTTTCGGTCTATAAATAGAAAAAACAGGTAGTACAAGACTGCATGAAGAACCATATAGATTAAGACGGGAAATCCAATCAGCAATGATAAAAATGTAAATTGCCGAAATGAGGACTTACGATCTATTCGTTGTGAGAACTTTTGCAGATTTTTTTGTGAATTTGCTAAAAATTGACTGACCGGGATTTGAAAAATATCGTGCTCACCTGATCGGAATACAAGATTATCTTCCTTTTTGATGATTCTCAAATCAACTTTATCGGTATCCGGCAGCAGCAGATAACCGTTGGCTGTTAACCTGTTTTTGAGCTTCAGAGTGATTGGACGGGTTTGACTATTTTCAAGCCCCCAGGTTTTGATAATTTTTTGATCCAGGGATTTAAATGCTTCTGCGGGATAGAGAGTGTAGGTATAATAAAAATCACTGAACTTTCGTCCTAAAATATTGGATAAGAGCAGATTGTCTCTCAAATCCAAAAACATTGCACTGTCAAATTGAGTAAACCACAACAGGGCCAGCAATGGGATGGGAATTAAATGCACCAGTCGCTGCATTCGACTCGATGGGCTGTCCCAACAGGACCCCCTTCCCGCGGTCAGCTTGAAAAGAACCGGGGGAAGGAGCAAAAAATATAAGGTGGGGATTAGACAAAATCCGTGGATGTTAACTAAAAGCAGGGCTCCCACCCAGGCAGATAGAAAAAAAAACAGAATAAATTTATTGCGCAGAAAAACCCGCACCCATATCCAGGCCGTCGCCATGGTGCCAAGTGTGATGCCGGCTCCGATGGTGAATGTAAAAAAGAGACCCCCGAAAAAGGCCGGTGTGAAATTCTGCAGGCTGCTCATAACCTGCTGATTCGGTATCGCAAGATATCCTGCCGCGGTTACGGCTGAAACGGTGGCATACAGACCCAGGTTTGAAAGATACACCTGGAGGGTGGCAATAATCTGGGCCATCAGAAGTCCGATGAAAAGGATGCCGACCGGATGGAATGGGGATGAATATTTAGGTTCTTTCATTTTTTTTTAACCAATCAAAGGCCAGAAAGAGCCCGGCAATCGATTTGGCATCCTGAATTTCTCCCCGTCTAATCATATGAAGCGCTTCTTCACGTTCGACTTCATGCACCTGGATTATTTCGTCTTTATCGAGATGTCTTTCAGCCGGTTGCAGACCCGTGGCCAGAAAGACATGAATGCGTTCGTCCGAATATCCGGGTACCGGCGTTATCTCCCCCAGGTTGTGCCATTGGTCGGCTGAGAAACCGGTTTCCTCAATGAGCTCACGTTTGGCACAACTCATCACGGATTCCCGGGGATCAAGGGTCCCGGCGGGAATTTCCCAGATATACTTTCGCAGGGCGTGGCGGTACTGGTTGAGCAGAACGATGCGGGTTTTATTCAACAACGGAACGATGGCGGTTGCGCCGGGGTGCTCAATAAATTCCATGTCAGTGGTGACACCGTTGTCCAGGGTGACATTTTCTTTTATCAGGCGATATACTCTGCCGTGATGGACGATTGTGCGGCGGTTTATGGTTGTGGTCATATTTTACTCCTGTAGTAGCAGGCCGAGAGGCCGGGAAGCTGACGAAAGTCCTTAAATATTTTGCAGCTTCACTTTACCCAGGCCACAAACCTGCATGTTTTTTTTATTTTTTTATTTGGTTTTCGACAGATATGGTGTACATAAATTGTAATCCTATAGTCAATAAGTTTAACTATGCCGGCAAATAGAAAAAGCAATACGGGTCTTTATCTTTTATTATTCTGTTTTGTATTTGTTTCCTGCCAGGCCATCCGAACTACCTATGATGTCACCGAAGAAACCGTTAAAACAACCTACAAGATCTCGAAGTTTATCACTAAATCCGCTTACGGAGCAGGTAAACTTATTTATTATGTCGGCGGTTTTACCTTTAAGGTGGTTGCTGCACCGCTTAGTTGGCCCCTGACGCGTCAAGAAATCGAAACCATTGACGGACTTTCGCCCAAAGAAGCCATTCGTCAAAAGAAAGTCAAAAAAGCGCCTTATGTCGTCAAAGGCAGAAGGTATGTGCCCATGTCCGTGGAACAGGCCCGCAACTATCGGGAAACCGGTACAGCGTCATGGTACGGAAATGAAACGTACCGGCAAAAAGGCGGCCACATGACGGCCAATGGTGAAGCGTTTTATCCGAACGGGCTGAGCGCGGCACATAAATACTTACCTCTGCCCACCTTTGTTAAGGTGACAAATCTTGAAAACCGCCGGAGCATTATTTTAAGGGTAAACGATCGCGGACCTTTCGTGGACGGCCGAATTATTGACCTGAGTGCGGGGGCCGCCCGCAAATTAGGGTTTTATAATAAAGGGACCGCCAAGGTGCGGGTGGAGACTATTCCGGTTGAAGGGTAGTGTGATGAAGATTCACCTGTAACCTTATCATCTCTTTGTTTTGAATTTGTATTTTGGTCATTGGGTATTATCTTGAGTTTTCGAAAAATAGTTCGGGACAAATCAAAGAGAATGTGCGATAATAAATTGGCATACTATGTATCTTATAGATTTAATAGGGAATATAAAAATGAGATTGCCGTGTGCCAAACCTCTC
>JAJRVC010000560.1 GCA_024277475.1 Deltaproteobacteria bacterium | reverse complement strand
TCCAAAGTTCCTTGCTCATTTCCCTCGGCGGCTCTTGCGCCGCTGATAGAGCCGTTCCGTAAAGCCGCCTTCCTGTTCAAAAGCGCGCGCCTGGGCGGCTAATTGGCGGTCTAAGAGAGAAACTGCTACAGCTATAAGAACCAATGCCGCATTTGCAGCGGCGCCGGCATATATGGACGTTGTGGACGAAGTGGATCTATTGACTCTTGAATCTGTGCCAGACCGTCCATTTTGTCCACTGCGTCCAGCCTGACGACAACATTGTTTAACCCAAAGAGCCACCTCATCAGCAGTTTTGCAACGTCGGTCAATAAGCATTTGTCGGCGCGGGTCTCCTTTTTCCCACATTTCCAACCCCCGCTGTCTCAAAAAATCCTCATAATCCAGCCGAAGTTCTTCCAGGCTGGCCCGGGCCACATTGGTCAGTTTCATCTCCATCTTTTTTGAAGTGCCAGACACCTGGCTGCCTTCGGCAATATTTTGCACGCCGCTGCGGGCGGCCTGCACCATTTGATCATGGGTGCGGCTGCGTTTATCAATGTAGCGGTTGCAAAAACGCACGGTTACATCATAAACCAACTGCGCAATCTGAAAGCTCTTTAGCTTCCGATAACCACCATGTTTCGGAATAAGCGGCTCAGGCTCTTTCATGGACAAAATTTTCAACTATTTTATTGAACTCTTTTTCGATTTCAAACACATCTCTGAATTCGACAAAAGCCCAGCGACCGTATTTTTTCAGATTGTTAACGCCGGGCACCCAGTAGGTTTCCATGGTCGTTTTCTTTTCTTTGGCATCCTCCCGTCGGTAACCCTTAATTTCGACTACCAGGTGCAACAAATCCTCATTGCCGCGCCCATCGTTTACCAACACAATGAAATCAGGCAAATATCTGCGGGTTAATGAGCCATAGCGATAGGGAACTTCAAAACCCAGACCCTGATTTTTAACATAAGAGACCACGCGCGGGTGGGATTCAACAACCCGACAGAATTCCGCTTCCCAGTCGCTATCCAAAATCACCCAATTGATATGGCTTTTGCGCGCATCCGTTTCCCAGCGGTTCTTCTTAGATGTCGTAAAGTTTACATAAATGGTTGAACCAGTGGGGTTGTAGGGATCGAGCACTGCTTTAATTGGCCGTTTGCCAACCAATGATCGCGTAATTCCGGCCGTAATGCGCGCACAGGCCATGTCGGCTAATTCCTGATACATGAGTTGTGCAGGGTAAGTACCCCCTTTGCAAACCAAACAGGTGTCGAGCCATTGTCTCGTAATCCTTTTTAACTGCCCAAATAGATGCAGCTTTGGCTCCTCGCCGGGATCGCGCCATTTTGTATAAAGCAAACGCTTGGTGATGTGGAACAATAAAGTAGAGCGGCGTAAATCTTCAAGGTGTTCCAGGCTGAGGTCCACATCTTCTCCGATGATTCCGGCATTTTTCGTAATGGATGGCCCAACAAGTTCAGGGGTCAGTTCCAGTACGGAATCTTCATTAAATTCGGCTGTCAGGCGCTCCTCGGGCAATTCTACCCGATAGCCTTCAACCCGTGGAAAGCGGATTTCAAGATGATCGCGTTCCGGGCGCATTGCTTTCACCTGAATGGTCTCCCGCGGCGGTTGCGGCGGCGCAATAACCGGTTTGGCAGTAAAATCAAAAGGTACCCCCAGCACATCGGCATATTCTACACTGAATAAATTCTCGTCATTCAATTCATACGACTGGCGGCGCAGGGCGCGGCCAACAACCTGTTCGCAAAGAAGCTGCGTACCGAATGCGCGTACACCTAAAACGTGGGTTACGGTGTTTGCGTCCCATCCTTCTGTTAACATAGATACGGAAACAACACAGCGTACAGAGTCGCCCAACCGGCCTTCTTTTCCCACCGTATTCATGACTTCCCGCAGCAACTCCTGGTCGCTCAGGCTTTCTGCCTTGCGCCGGTCGCCGGTTCTCTGGATGATTTCCCTACGGAAACGTTCGATTTCATCGGCAGCCATTTTACGGAAATCTTTATCCAGAGCCTCACCGGATTCAAGCTGTTCGCTGTCGATGAGCAGGGTCCGCGGGCGTGGAATTGGAGTGCCATGTTCGTCAAAATTTCTGAATAGCTCCAGCCGTCCGTTCTCCAACGTGGTTGAACCGTCTTCGTTCTCTCTGTAAAAGCCTGAAATATAATCATAAATCAGCTTGGAAGTTGATGTATTATTACAAACAACAATGAAGCATGGCGGAACACGGACGCCGGCTTGCTCCCACAAACGAAATGTTTTTTCATAATGGCCATACAGAGCTTCCAGTGCAGTTAGCAAATCAACCGGCAGGCTCAACGGATCCAGTGTTTTCGATTTCCCCCGGCCTTTTTTAGGCATCCGTGTACGAATATGTTCCCAGAGGTTACGGAACCTGGGCATTTCCTCCCCCGGAATATTGTCTGCTACCGGCACGCGCGGCAATTTGACGATGCCACATTCAATGGCATCCATAAGAGAAAAGTCGCTCATTGTCCATGGGAAGAGTGTACCTTCGGCATAACCGGATCCGCGCAAAAAAAACGGCGTAGCCGAGAGATCGATAACACGGGAAAGACCAATTTTACGGTTGACAATTTCCAGCCCGCTAATCCATAGTCGAGCCGCTTCGTTGTTTTTATCCGCTTCTTTCTTTTCATCGCCTTTCAGTTTAGTATCCTCTTCTCCATCTGGTTTCTCACGGTAGCAATGATGTCCCTCATCGTTTAAAACGAGAATATTTTTCATGCCCATTAATTCCGGCATAACCCGCTGAATCATCTG
>JAJRVC010000559.1 GCA_024277475.1 Deltaproteobacteria bacterium | reverse complement strand
TCGACGTCTAATTTTCATCTAATTGATTAATAAGATATTAAGTTTTTATAAAAAAGAAAATATCAAAGAGTTAGGCGAGAATTCCAGATTTGGAATCGAAAGATGGGTTAAGATCAGCACGCAGGAAAAACGGTCATATCTGCTACAGCACAATTCATTCATTCAAGGGTCTTGAAAGTCCTGTGGTTATTGTTAGGGATATAAACAGAATTTCGGGTGAACAGTATGAGGCACTTCTATATGTAGGGATGAGCAGGGCCAGAGTGAGGCTTATACTTTTAATGCATGAGTCGTGCAGGGAAGCATGGAAAGAAGTATTAAAAAACACATTCATAACAAAAAGAATATAGGGGGGATTGTGAGTCTTGCTGAAAATCTTAAAAACAGGGTATGGCTGCTGGATAAACTAAAGGCCGAGATCGTTGGCCCGGATCCGGCAGTGAATGGAATTGTCCTTGATATTGACGGTGCCGAATCCATAAGCCTTACGAAGGAGGAATTCTGGTCTGCCAAGAAACAAAAAAACGGCGATGAAATATTATGGCAGGATTCTCCAATAAAGCGTTATGGCGCGGGAATTCTCTTCCCCTCAGAAGTAACGCCCGAGATACAGCTCGCTGATGAGGCAAACCTAACTGATGGGTTTGCCAAAGATGAAATGGATGTTGGTGGGGGTGAGGATATACCAGTTGCCAGCTCTGGAGCGGATGAGTCTGAAGATTATGATGTGACATTGGCAAACGCATACCGGCCTTCAGCCATGGGAATCAGTTTTCTCGCAAATCTGTCTGATGGTGATGATGCAGTGATAGTCAGGGCGGAATTTGCTGAATATATAAAAAAGAACGTAAATATAGATGGGGATACTGAAAACAGGAGGCATTTGTGGCAAAGGAAAAACGCACTCCAGCAGGATGGAAACCAGCTTCAGATAGAAATTGAATTCAACGAGATATTGTTCACAACATCCCCAATAAGGAAGTGGGTTCCTGGATATGAGGATAAGCTTGAAATTGTGCTGATTTCAAGAAATGTTGAGTCAAACAGCAGGCAGAAACTGCTTACAGTATCCATTGTAAACCGTCAGAGTCGTACTGAGGGGAGTATCGACGAGTTGTGTTTTTTTCAGTGTGGCCTTGTTATTCAGAACAGGAGCGGAGAGCAATGGGTTGCGCCGTATCCCGAAGTGGTGCGGGAAAACAGAAAACATGACGATGAAGAGGAGATATTACGGCTCATTTACCGGGACATGCAGACCTTTGCCATTGGACATGGATGTGCTGCTGACTGGGAGGGGGAGAGGCCGGATTCGGTCAGTAAAATATGGACAGAGGCATTCCCTTTATATGAAACACCGTCAACCAGTGCTGATCTGACGGACAAATCTGGCAAGCCGTTGCGTGTAAGTATGCGTAAGCTTGCCGGGTTGGACAATAGTGACCGTGGTGACGGTGAGATGGCCTGTCTTGTCGAAGCATACAGGGACTGGATTGAGGGATTAAAGGACCTGGAAAACAGAGTCACATATGACGGAAGAAATATTCCAATAAGTGATGATTTGACTGATACTGCGGGTTTGCTCATTGAGCGTTGTGAGAAATGCCTTGACAGAATAAACGGCGGAATCGCGTATTTGAATTCCGGCACGAAGGCAGGCGAATGGGCACGGGAAGCGTTCAGGCTTGCAAATCTGGCAATGTTAATAGCTCAACTGAGAGCCAGTCGTGATGTACGAAACCCTGTGTGGGACAAAGGCAGGTTAAGCTGGGATAAACCTATCACTGACCCGGACCCTTCCCTGGAAAACAGTACAAAAGGTTATTGGAGGCCGTTTCAGATCGCTTTCCTGCTAATGTCTATAAAAGGGATCTGCGATCCGGAAAATTCAGAGCGAAAAATTGTGGACCTTATCTGGTTTCCGACGGGCGGGGGCAAGACTGAAGCATATCTTGGACTGACGGCTTTTACCATTTTTTTCAACCGGCTTTCCGGGAAAGAAGTGGCCGGCACAGATGTTCTGATGCGCTATACACTGCGTCTGCTTACGGCACAGCAGTTCCAAAGAGCCGGGTTACTGTTTTGCGCGATGGAACACATTCGTAAACAGAGGGCATACGCTGCAAATCTTGGTGACAAGCCTTTTCGTCTTGGGATGTGGGTCGGAGGGGAGGCAAGCCCGAATCGTAGAAGTCAGGCCAGGACAGCGTTAAGAAAACTTGAGAGAAACCCGGATGCTGTGAATCCTTTTGTCCTGCTTAAATGTCCCTGGTGCAATGCCAGGTTCGGCCCCAAAGACCAGAAAGACAAGGGGCCTGTGAGTGTTTACGGTTATCAGAAATGGAAAAACAGCAAAGGTAATGAAACAGTGGCGTTCCGTTGCCATGATCACAATTGTGAATTCGGGTTCAGTCCGATCAAGCCAAACAGTGATCCATTACCGATATCAATTATCGACGAGGATATCATTGATGATCCACCCAACATGGTAATAGGCACCGTTGATAAGTTTGCTTTATTGTCATGGAAACCTGAAGTCAGATCGCTATTTGGCATTGGAAAGCAAGGGAAGCATGAAGGATATCCGCCTACGCTTATTATCCAGGATGAGTTACACCTGATATCGGGACCGTTGGGGTCCATGGTAGGGGCATATGAAACCGTAATAGATGAACTCTGTACGGCTGAAATAGCGGGTGCGTTGGTGTCCCCCAAAATAGTTGCCTCAACTGCGACGATAAGCCGTGCCAACGAACAGGTAAGGGCTCTGTATGCAAGGGAGGAAATGATGTTGTTTCCTCCGTCAGGTCTGGAAGCGGGGGACTCTTTTTTTGCGAGGGAATCGAGAGATAATAATGGGAAGCTGTTGCCTGGAAGGCTGTATGTGGGGGTGATGTGTCCCGGCCATGGTTCCCTGCAAACAACACAATCGCGCGTGTACGCGGCGCTACTTCAATATCCTGTTGTCATGCCAGTAAACAACGGGGGGGACTCTGTCCGGGACCACTGGTGGACTTTGCTTTCTTTTTTTAACTCCATCAGGGAGCTGGGTGGGGCTGCCTCCCTGCTGGTTGCTGATACACGGGATTATCTGCGCGTGATACTTGAACGCCACGGATTCGCGTATTCTGACATACGAAAACTGTTCAACGTGATTGAGCTGACCAGCCGTATCAGGAGTGACCATATCCCGTTGGCTATCAGGCAATTGGAAAAATCCCTTGAAAGGAATAATAGAGGTTTCTTCAATGATGCCATTGAGGTGTGTCTGGCATCCAATATCATTGAAGTGGGGGTGGATATTGACCGGCTGAGTCTTATGACAATAGTCGGACAGCCGAAAACAACATCCCAATATATCCAGGTTTCAAGCCGGGTGGGGCGAAGTGCAAATGCGCCGGGGCTGGATGTTGTTCTGTTCAGCCAGAGTAAGCCGCGTGACCGAAGTCATTATGAAAGTTTTCGTTCATATCACCAGAGGCTTTATGCACAGGTGGAGCCGACCAGTGTGACACCGTTCAGCCCCCCGGCAGTTGAGAGGGCATTGCCAGGGGTAATCCTTGCGGCTATCAGGCAGTTTTCAGATTCAGGGTCCGCGGATAACCCACGGCCGTTTCCACTGCCGGAATGAAGCCGGTTGAGATGCAAGATAGAGAACATGATCCGGAAAAGGGTGGGGATTGTTGATGAGGATGAGACTCAGAATGTGATGAAAACATTTGAGCACAGGCTTAGAGAGTGGCAGGCCTGGAATCCGCTGGAATATGGAGGTTTTGGCTCCCCGCCTGAGCATCCGCCTTTAATGCACCCGGCTGGCTCAAGGGTGCCCATTGAGTGGAAAAATCACAGTTGGTCTGTTATGAGTTCCCTGCGGAATGTTGATGCAAACTGTGAAGGGGAAATAACTTCAATATATAACGAATTTTGTATAGGAGAGGGGGAGAATGCCTAATCCGGTACGAAGAACACAAGCGATATCCCCGTTTGGTGTCGGCGCAATGGTGGATTTCCCGGGTCCTGTTTCACTGATTCATTGCGGGCTGGATGCATGGCCATTTGATGAGAACAATCCTGATCACTACGAATTCAGAATCCAGGATGAAGAGAGACTGGCGGGAAGGCTGGGGGTGGACTACTTTGTGCTGCCTCCTGATTTCCGGTTTGCCAGAAAAGGCCAGAGTTCCGATGATAAGAATCTGAATCTGAAATTACCATTTTTACGCTTCCCAAGATGGCATGTCTGCCCAAGGTGCGGGCTGATGCATGAGGCTGAGTTGCATGACAGGGTATCACCGATATGCAAGGGCCCTATAGGCAGTGGTGCTGATAAGGGAAAAAACCATCCACCCAGGAAGACAATTCAGGTACGTTTTATCTCGGCATGCAGTAAAGGCCATTTGCAGGACTTCCCCTGGTGGGAGTGGGTTTTTGGACGCAATGATCCTGTTAGAGCCGGCAGGCGGCTTAGGATGGTTTCCAGTGGCAGTGCCTCTCTTGCCGGTGTCCGGATTGTCTGTGAGGATATAAGCAGCTCCGGGGTTATAAATTCGAAAACACTCTCTGGTGCATTTGATAAAGTAAGTGACAATCAGTCTGCACTGTCCACTATCGGTGTTCTTTGTCAGGGTCACAATCCTGCCTTAAGCATTCCTTCAATTGATGTACCTGCGCCCGGCTGTGGTGAAGCTCTCCAGCCACTGCTGCGTGGTGGATCAAATGTATATTTTCCCCGTGTTGTCAGCTCAATTTATCTGCCCACCATTGACACCTCTGCAAGTGAGGAAGTTCTCTCAATTCTGGATAATTCATATGTATGGGGGTTTCTGCAGATGATGGCTCAGGCGAACAGTGGCGCCATCGACAGTAACATGGCGAAGACAGTCCTGGATACTCATTATCCGGAGCTTGAAACAAGCCCGGATGAGTTGAGGGATGCTGCTAACAGAAAGCTGGCCGGAGATGGAAGTCAGAATGACACACCATTGGAAGACGAGGAGCAGTATTACCGAAAACAGGAGTACGATATTTTCACTCAGGATATTAAAGAGGGATATCCAAAAACAAACCTGCTTATAAAAAGTGAGGTTATGGATTCGTATGGCAAAGTCATTACAGATTATTTCGAACGGATTTCACTGGCTCATAAGTTACGTGAAACAAGAGCGTTCGTAGGGTACTCACGTATATTCCCGGATGATGCATTAAGTGATGATGAGCGCCGGGCCCTGTTCATGAGAACACCAAAAAACTGGCTGCCTGCGATAATCGTCCGGGGTGAGGGTGTATTTCTGAAACTGAATGAGGACAAACTTGATGCATGGCTGAAAAAATCAGGTGACTTACTGAATAGCAGAATATCAAACATGCAGCAGATGTTTGATCAGTTGCGTGACAGTCGCAGGCAGGAACCCAGGCCTATCTCCCCAAAATTAGTGCTGCTGCATACACTGTCACACATGATCATAAACCAGCTTGTGTACGATTGTGGCTATGGCTCAGCATCGCTAAGGGAGCGTCTGTATTGTTCTGAAGGTGAAAACCGCATGGCTGGCATTCTTATATATACAGCTGCAGGTGACTCTGAAGGAACAATGGGTGGTCTGGTGCGAATGGGTAAGCCGGGTAAACTGGAAATGGTTGTCAGGAAAGCCCTGGAGAGGGCTGGCTGGTGCTCTTCAGATCCAGTCTGTATTGAGAGTACAGGGCAAGGGCCGGATAATTGCAACCTCGCTGCATGTCATGCCTGCTCGCTTCTTCCTGAAACCTCATGTGAAGAGGGAAACAGGTTGTTGGACAGGGCAATGGTAGTGGGAACTATCGACAATCCGGGTATGGGGTATTTTTCGTAGCTGATGACAGATGTTCTTACATCCAAACAACGTAGTTACTGCATGTCACGGATTCGGGGTAAGAACACGAAACCTGAACTTGCCCTGCGTAAATCACTTTGGGGGATAGGCTATCGCTATCGGGTCAATTATAAATTAACGGGTAAGCCGGATATTGTATGTCCCGGCAAGAAGGTAGCAGTATTTGTACATGGTTGTTTCTGGCATTTTTGTCCAGAACATTGCACGGTCCCTGATACCAACAGGGACTTTTGGGGAGAAAAGCTGGGGCGGAATGCGGAAAGGGATAAGGAAGTAACGGCAAAACTGGAAAAGGAAGGCTGGGAAGTTATCAGGATCTGGGAGCATGAAATAATAGCTGATTTAGCGTCTTGTGTAAGCAGAATTGTCAGGGTCTTACGTGAATAAGCAACTCAGTATTCGCTAAGCTTGTTTTTCTATTAACAAAGATGTCCGACAAACGCCCAGTCTGTTTGGCTACAGTGCTTGCGCCCTGGCTTTAATGCAGTCAAGTATCGAGATACAAAAAAATTAATTTGACCTGGTGTTCCGATTAAATTCGCGTTAACCTGGCTGAAATTGAAACGTATACCCGGTTAGCTGAGGGCTTGTTTTTTGAAGCTGTAGAGGTGTAACTGTTTGAAATTCATAGATCTCTTTTGTGGTGGTGGTTTTGGTGCGAGGGGAGCTGTTCGAGGGGGGGGAGAACCCATCCTAGCGGTTGATTCCTGGGGTTTGGCTGCAAAAACTTATCAGGCCAACTTTCCTGAAGCTACCGTAATAGAATCCCTTATTGAGGAGGTTGATCCTTTTGTGCTGTCGAAGGATTATAAGCCGGATATTCTACTGACTTCACCTGAATGCACTTCACATTCCATTGCACGTGGTGCAAATCCCGGGTCAGAAAAAAGTCGTGAAACAGCAATCGGTATAGTGCCGTGGGTAACGGCCATGAAACCACGCTGGGTAATTGTCGAAAATGTCAATCGTATGAAAAAATGGGACAGGCACAACGAGCTTGTGAATACAATTGAGAAGCTTGGTTATCGTGTGAATGATCTTCTATTGAATTCTGCAGACTTTGGTACACCACAAGCCAGAAAACGCATGTTTCTGATTTGCGACCGCGAAGGCTCGGAAATCTCCAAGGATAGCTTATTGGCCTGTCACAACAAAAACAACAAGGATGCAAATTCAATAATTGACTGGAGTGGGAAGTATAAATCAGCACCTCTTTATAAAGATGGAAGAGCCAAATCCACGATTGAACGCGCAAAGCGGGGGATTAAAGTGCTTGGGAGGAACAAGCCTTTTCTGATTGTTTACTACGGTACTGATTATGCCGGCGGTTGGCAGAGACTGGATTCCCCTCTTCGCACTGTTACCACCCTGGACAGATTTGGTTTGGTGACCTGGGAAAATAATGAGCCGTATTTGAGAATGCTGCAACCTGATGAATTGTTGAAGGCAATGGGGGCTGGATGCAAACATAAGCTGCCTTATGGTAACAGGCGGGATAAAATAAAATTATGTGGAAATGGAGTATGCTCTCCTGTTGTTGAGGTGATCTTCAGGAAAATAAATAAAATCATGAATGAAGAAAAGCTTCAAAAAGCTTCGTAACCAATGAACCTGTCAGAAGCCGATTTGGTCGTTGATAATGTATATGGGGGATCACGTGAAGGAAACGCATCTGACGATCCTCTACCCAGTCTTTTAGGCGTTGATTGCGGCGCTGGTTTTCGCCATCTGGGCAAGCGTCCGGGCATCTCAACACTAAAACTGGTTGCACTTAAATCCAATTTCAATAACCCTGACTGGCCAGACAACCTGGACCATGAAACCGGACTGTTCACCTATTACGGTGATAACCAAAAACCGGGAAGGGAATTGCATGACACTCCCAGGGATGGTAACTCAATACTAAAGAATATGTTTCAGGCCAGACACGCACCTGAAATAACCGAACATTTCCCACCTGTTTTTTTATTCGGCTCAACAGGCACATATAGAGATGTTCGTTTTCTGGGATTAGCCGTTCCTGGCGCTGAATCATTAGGGCAGGATGATGATCTGGTTGCCGTATGGAGAACAAGCGGCCCGTCAAATGAACGCTTTCAGAATTACAAGGCTACATTTACTGTGCTTGATGTCCCTGTAGTTACCAGGGATTGGATTAAGGATATCCAAACAGGTAACGCCGTCAGTTCTCCACACGCCCCAAAGGAATGGATTGATTGGCTCAAGGCTAGAAAATACACTCCCCTGTATTCGCCAAGAAGTATTGAAATCAGAGACAAGAATCAACAACTTCCGGATACTCAACGGAACAAAAAAGTACTGAATCACATACTGAAGTTTCCTAGAAATTAAAGCTTGAAAATTGTTGGCCAATAGGGTATTTTGCCTTTATAGCCAACAAGCATAAACTTATAATAATTATGAATATATAGTGAAATAAGAAATAATCTCATATAATTCAGTAGGATAAG
>JAJRVC010000558.1 GCA_024277475.1 Deltaproteobacteria bacterium | reverse complement strand
GCTTCGTCATAGGAATTTAGGGTTTTAGGATTTTCGCAAAGATCTAATTAAAGCTCCTATGCTTTTTCCGAGACTGCACTCTGAAGAAGTGGCTCCGTCGGAGCAGTTGTATGGGGACTCTCTCCAACCCCACCCATACCCTCCCCTTGCTAAGGGGAGGGCTGGGGAGGGGTTGCAAGGTCCGCATTCCATATCGACCAAAAATTGTCGATTTCGACGCCATAAACGAACAATATTTTTTACCATACACACCGGGAGAAATTATATGGAAAAATTTTTAGAGTTGTACGTGGTTTTGGAAAATAAGCCCGGCACCGCCGGAGAATTGACCCGGATTCTCAAGAAGAAGAATATCGCTATCTATGCCATTGCCATGTTTATCGATTTTGCGCGGATGCATGTTTCCAATCCGGAGAAGGCCGTAAGTATTCTGCACGACCACAATTATCAGGCGGAGCTGCGCGAGGCGCTGCAGGTCATCTTGCCCAACCGGCGCGGGGCGCTGATGGAAGTGACCCAAAAGCTGGGCAATGCCGGAATCAACATAGATTATCTTTACGGCGCCATGCAGGAAAAGCAGAAAAAGGGCGTGCTGATCCTGGAAGTGGATCAGCCGGACCTGGCGCTGGATTTGTTTAAGAATCACTCCTTCTAATGTAGACGCGTGGATAAAATTCTTAATAAATGTAGAAGTATCAGTATCAAAATGTGAAGATTCAATCGTATTCAAAGCAATAAACGGAATAGGAAGTAATGAACTTAGAACTGTCCCCCGATCTTATACGAGCAGTTGATCCCAGCAGGGGTATGCTTTGTTGGAGTACTTACTGGAATCCCAATCCCAATGATCCTAATCCTGAAATGCCCGGCTTGAAGCATTCCATTGTTTCATACATCCCCGTCAAACCCAATGCAAAATGTTTATGTGGCAGTAAAAAAACTTTCAAGAAATGCTGTCAGTTAAAAGGGAAATGGCAACCTGTCTGTGCCAATCCTGGAGGGAAAGGATTTAGTCTTGTAGTTCCACAGAAAGCCCATTTTACTTCAATTGACGGCTCCGCTTTAAAAGAAAAAATCATGCTTGATTCACGCTTAGTTTGCTTTGAGGATACGGTTGCCAGAAGTTTTTGGGTACTCTGGGGAAATCCGGCTATAAGGAGTGAATTCGGAGTTATATGTTTCGGAGACATCGAATTGCAAAATAATCATACCTTACTTGTTACAGCAATGAGTGATAAGCGAATGTCGGTGTTAATCGCTTTGCTGCAGGAAGTAGCTCCTTTTCCTCTCGGTAAAATCAGGATTACGAAAGGGGAATTGCCTTCCATTTAAACTCGGGCGCTCCCACCAAACATCTGCTTTACCCGATTGGGGTAGGGTTCGGCTATTATAAAAGTCCCGTGGTAAAGTAAGGTTTGTCATGTTTTCAGTACCGGCCACTTTTTAGAAATGGCGCAAATTCGCTGTGTTTGTTACACCCAAATGCTTCAATTAGGCCTCCATGAGGAGTTGTGGAACTGGATTCCCAGCCTGCCCGTTGGGCTGAAAATTTGCCCCACGGCATAAGCTGGGAATGGCGTCTTTTTGCGCCAAAAATAAAAAGCGTCTGCTACTGAAGGTCATGTTTATAAAATTTCGTGTTAGTTTACAGCGATTGGTGCGTTCAAGATTATATTGCATAATCATCCTCGCAGCTCCCTCAATTTGACCGACCGGAATATTCTCCCAAGTAGTTTTCCCAATACTCGGCAGACTGTTGAACTACCTCCGTTCTGCCTGATGAGTTCATTTCCAGAATCTTGATAGTCTTATTATATTTTGCACGTTTCGCCTATTTCGTAGGCTGAATCGTAGCGAAATTATTAAAAGGGCGTTACCTTTGACTCTAATCCGCGTTTGCAACTATGCAGCGAAACGACGAGGTATATGAAGACTTCATCCGACGAACAATTGATGCGGGAATACGCTGACGGGAATATAAAAGCCTTTGATGAGTTATTTACCCGCTACGGTCAGAAGATATATAATCTGTTTCTGCGTTCCACGGGCAATCCTGAACTCTCGGGGGATTTGTTGCAGGACTGCTTTATGCGTCTGAGTGAAGCAAGACATGGCTATCAATCGCAGAACGCCTTTTCCGGGTGGATTTTTACGATTGCCATGAACTTGCTCCGCGATGCTTACCGGGTCAGAGGCCGTCGGCAAGTTCATTCTTCTGAAGTGGATTCTCTGGTGGACAACAATCACGAGCCGGATAAACTGTTTGAGCAGGATGAATTAAAAGCGGCGGTGAAGCGTGCTATACAGGAACTACCTGACGAACAAAGAGAGGTCATCATTTTGAGTAGGTATCATGGGTTGTCATTTATAGAAATTGCTGAGATTTTAAACATCTCTCCGGCCGCAGCGAAGCAGAAAGCCTACCGGGGAATGCAGACGCTGCGAAAAAAACTATCCTACTTAAAAGAGGGATAAGGTTATGACCTGTCAGGACATCGAAAAAAATGTGATGAGCTTTTTGGGAGATGAACTTTCCGGGAAGGAGCAAGCAGCATTTGAATTGCACCTGAAACAGTGCCCCTCCTGCGCAACAGTGGTTAACGAGTTTGAGGCAGTATGGGAACTCTTAAGCGTTGTCGAAGATCAGCCGGTTCCGGCCACTTTTCAAACAAGAATATTGCAGAATGTTCGCGAAACGGAACAGACTGTCGCCGGGAATTTGTTGCCAAATCTTTGGACATCCTTAAAAAAACCTTTGCAAGCCATGACCCCCATCCTGATGGGATTGCTGACAACCACGCTGTTTGCCGTCATCCTCTCATTTCGCATCGACCTTGAATTAATTCCTCCACTGGGGTTAACGGTTGCCGGGGCGCTGTGGACCGGGCTTTTTGCCCTGGTGTTTTACCTGTTCACTATCGGCGGCCGGCAGGAAGAGCCTTCCTGGAAATTCCTGGCGCAGGCTTCCTTAATTGCCGTGGGCATCTTTCTGCTGATGACCTTTGTTACGCCCTTGCCCCATTCGGTGCGCTTTTGCAGCAACTACCAGTTCACCCAGCCGCTGATCGAGCGGCTTTCCACCGGGGGGGCCTATTTCCTTTTCGGCAGTATTTATGCGCTGATCCCCATGTCGATTGCCGCGTATTTAACAGCGAGCGGGCGCGGGAAAAATCCGCTTCTGCGGGGATC
>JAJRVC010000557.1 GCA_024277475.1 Deltaproteobacteria bacterium | reverse complement strand
GCTGCAAAAGAAGATCGACACCATTTGTCATGGTTGCGGCCTTATTCATAATGGCTCCAATAGGCATCTACATTTTCCTGAATACGTGCGATGATATCTTCACGTTTGTCCGGTTCGAACAAATGTCGAAATCGTTTTTGTCTTTGCAAAAATTTTTCTACCGGCAACCGCCGTTTGGGACGTTTGGTATGAATCACTTGATCCTCGAAATATTCTTTGATGGGGAACATTCCGGTATCGACTGCCAGTTTGGCGATCAAATCAGATTCCTTAGGGTCAAAACCCCAACCCGTCGGGCAGGGAGACATGCAAATAAACATCCGCGGGCCTGTCATCGTTTTTGCTCTGGCAAACTTATTGGACAAATCGATCGGTTCACGCGGGGAAACCGTTGCAATATAAGTGGGCTTTTGTGCTTTCCAAATTTCAAACAAGTCTTTTTTAACAGACTCCGTACCTGCCGGATGGATTTCTGTGAAGGGGGCGGTTTGTGTTGCACTGCCATAAGGAGATGCGGCCGATAGCTGAAAACCGGTATTGCCATAAGCTTCGTTGTCGTAGCAGAAATAAATGAAATCCAGATTTCGATGCAACGCAGCCGAAGTTGCGCCCAGGCCGATATCATTAGATGAGCCATCACCCGCTACCGTCATTACCAGTAAGTTTTCTTCGTCCGGCAATTTTTTGTGCTGTAAACGAATGTCTAACGCATCCCGAACTCCCTGCGCTGCCGGAACCGGAGCACCCATCGTGGTATAAAGCCAGGAACCCTTCAAAGGCGTAAATGGATAAACTGACAGGAGCGTGAAACATCCTGCGGCATTACAGATCAGCACATTTTCACCAAGCTCTTTTAAGGCAAGGCGCAAGCCTTCCAGTCCACCGCACCCGGCGCAGAGCCCTGTTCCCGGTGTAATTGCTTCTTCCGGATGCAAATCCTTTAGTTTTTTATATTTATTGGCAAGAGCAGTCATGGCGACAACACCTCCGTAGTTGCTATTTTCTGGATTCTTTCAAACGCTTTTTGATCCTCTTTGCTGAATAAAAAAAGCGGGGCCTTTGAATCAGAATTTTTTAAATGATCAATGATGGAGATAAAGTCGGACTCCGTAATATCTTTGCCTCCCAGTCCGCCAATCACCGAAGCAATTTTTTTTGGTCGGTCATCACAGGAATAAAGGGACGACACAATTTCCGGATAAGTAATACCGCCCATGCCAGGAGCCAGGTTCTGGTCAATCACGGCCACCCGCTCGTGACCGCAAAGAGCTTCTGCGATAAATGTTGCAGGAAAGGGTCTAAAGAGCCGGATTTTTAAAAGTCCTGCTTTGATTCCCTGGCGGCGAAGCTTCAATACCGCCGCTTTTCCTTTCGTAGCAAAGGAATTGCTCATCACAAACACGTAGTCTGCATCATCCATATGAAATTTTTCCGCCGGTTCATAAGTGCGCCCAAACAATTCAGAAAAATCTGCGGCCGTATCAATGAAAACTTTTTCGGCATGATGCGCCGCCAGGTTATGCTGCATTTTGAAATAGGAATAGGTGGCACCGCCAAAGACAGCAGAAGCTCGCGCCATAGGCTGTGATGCCTGAAACACAGGGTACACAGGTTTAAAAAGGGGAAGAAATTTTTGTATTGTCTCCTTGTCGGGAATCAACACCGGCTCACGGGTAAACGACAGGTAAAACCCATCCATGTTAACCAGAACGGGCAAGCATACTTGAGGATTCTCTGCGATTCGATATCCCATTAAAATGAAATCGAAAACTTCCTGACAGGTTTCTGCGTGCAGTTGAATGAGACCGCAATCGCGGGTACTCATCACATCATTATGGTCAGGTTCAAGCGTGATCGGCGTTGCCAATGCCCGGGACACATTGACCATTACAAGAGGTACCCTCCAGCCGGTTATGGTGTAGAGGGATTCCATGCCATGGAGAATGCCCTGGCTGGAGGATGCGGTGAACACGCGAACACCTGTAGCCGCTGCGGCCCCTGCCGCCATGAACATGGAATGTTCCGAGTCCATATTGGTGAATTTTCCCTGCAGGGTGCCATCTGCAAACCACTGCGCCAGAGTTTCAACAATTTCCGTCTGTGGAGTAATAGGAAATGCCGGAACATATTCCACCTGCGCCATACGCGCACCCCAGGCTGCGGCTTTATTTCCTGTCAGCATGATTTTGGTATCGGTTTTCATGACTCTACCCCCGCTTCCCGGATCGTGTTGATAAAATGCCCCGGGCATTCCAAAGCGCAGATCAGACAACCTTTGCAATGGTCGTAATCGATTTCGGGGCGGTCATCGGCACCTAAACCAATGGCACCATCCGGGCAACGGGCATAACAGATCAAACAGTGATTGCAATGCTCGTAATCGATTTCAGGCCTCTGTTCCCTCCAGTTTCCGGTTTTTCGCAAAGCCATATTCCCTGGGGATAAAATAACAGGAGCCGCGTCTACGATTTGTTTTTGCTCCATCAAAATTAATTCGGAGGGCTCAATATTTTTTTCTTTGCGGGGTCTAAAAGTAATTGGAGATAATTTTTGAAAAACCTCTTTTGTTAAATCCAGATTTTTTTGCAGGAGGTCGATTCCCTGTTGGCTCAACTCTGTCTCCACGGCGCTAAGAAGGCTTTCCAAGTCGATCAATCCAACCAACCGGGCTCCTGCCGCGGCAAGCGCGGTGCTTAACATCGTTCCCTTGTTCAGGTACTGAACGCAAAGCCGGGTCAGGTTTAGTTTCAGCGGCGGAGAAGATAAATTGATCTGCTGTTGCAATACATCCGGTTCAAGAGTGGAATTAACGAATACAACAGTGGACTCATCGGCACCGCAAAGAGGAGCCGACTGAGGATCAGTCAGCAGGGTTTCATCGCCGATCAAAATAATATCAGGGGAGGAAATGGGTCCGCGCTCAAGAACGGGGTCTTCGGAAATGCGGGTGAAAGCGACAATAGGGGCACCTCTGCGCTCGGCTCCATAAAGCGGGAAGTCCTGCGCCTGATGCCCGGAAAGGAAGGCGGCTGTCCCCAGAATCTGGCTGGCTGTTTTAATTCCCTGCCCACCACGACCATGTAGCCGTATACGATACATAGGAACCATCCTTTCTCTATACTTAACAAGAACCTCTTTAAGTCATATCTATTGCATTACTCATTGTTCATAAATTCCGGCTCAATCATGTTACGAATAATGTCCCCGCGTGAAACCACGCCAACCAGTTTTTCGTCTTCAACGATTGGAAGGCGTATGACATGAAGATCTTCCATGATTTTAATCATTTCCGTCATCGGGGTATCCGGGTTTGCCGTTGCAACATCTTTGGTCATAATGTCAACGGCTTTTGTAGTCGCCAGTTCGTGCCCTTCATTGACGGCCTGGAGAATATCTATTTCACTGACAATTCCAATAACCCTGCCATCGGATTCGGTAACAGGCATCCCACTGTACTGTTCCGTTACAAATTGAAGCGCGATATCGCGGACGTAAGCATTTTTTTTAGCCGAGATAACAGGACGCGACATTATTTCAGAAGCAGTTTTATCTTGCATAACCCCTCCCCCTATTCTCTAAAAATTAAACAGAATACTTGGCTTTTTCAGATAACACTTTATCTTTCCCTCTATATATTAGAGAGATCGGGGGCGGGGAATATTCCACAATTTGAAATGAAATCGGTGAGGTTTTTCAGGAGCGGATCATGGTCAATAACATCTTGAACTTTTCCGGTGCCTTGAGAGCATGGGGAATGTTTGCGGGCATTAAAATCATTTCGCCTGCTGAAAGAATGAACATTTCATCTGCAATGGTGATCTCGGCTTTTCCATCCAGAATGTGGGCCACGGCATCAAAGGGAGCGGTATGT
>JAJRVC010000556.1 GCA_024277475.1 Deltaproteobacteria bacterium | reverse complement strand
GGGAAGATTCCGCCAGCGTCATTGTCTTGCAGTTGTTCTCCGCTGCGGCCAAGGCAGCGGACCCGCCACCTGGCCTGAACAGGCATTTCACCAGATTTACCCCGGTCGAATAGGCCTGTTTAACAATGATAACCGGTCGCTTGTCCGGATTTAAATAAGCCAGGCTGTCTTTAAGCTTTTGTTCGACCCAGAGGTAATATTCCGGCCTCGATAGCCTCAAGGGAGCCGCCGCATTGGCTGGACCGATAACATTCCTGTAATGGGCATAATTTCCAGCAATAATCACAGGCGCTCCAGAGCCCGCTGCATGGCTGAAAGCAGACCGGACATTTTCGGCGCATATCTGGTCGACACGGCCATTTATAAAGATATTTGTACCGACAGTGAACAGGCATCCATGATCATAAAAGGCGATGCCCTTTATATTCTCCGCCCGAAAAAGCTTATCGAGCCCATAGAGCAGGTTGAGCGCATGGCTGTCGCCGATGAGATAGACGATTCTTCTGGAGGAGCGTTTGCCAAATACGCATTGGTATTTTTTATAGCTACAGACGTCGCCGGCAAATGACAGGCCCTTGTCGTAGATTTGAACCTGGGAGCGGTCTATCCGTGAGGGAAAACCGTTTTGTAAAATTACGGTTGCGCCAGCGGAAATGAAAACCAACGCTGAGACCGCCAGGATTGGATAGCGCAGGTTAAGCCAGATATTCCACAAAAACCCGAACGATGGCCATATTGACGCAAGTTTGATTTCAACCGATCGGCTTGATGCTTGTCTGAACGGCACCTCGATAAACACATACATCAAAGCGCCGAGAACAATGGTGACAATGCCGAGGACCACCAGCTCACCGGGTGTTGGCGGCACGATTTTGTAATATCGGTAGAACACGATAACCGGCCAGTGCACCAGATAGAGCGAATATGAGATCCGGCCAATGGCTCGGAAAAGGAGATTTCCCAGAACCTTGTTCCACAGCCCGGTGCGGCCTGTGAGTATAAGCAGGGCGGTGCCGATCACCGGAAACAACGTCCAGACGCCGGGCCATGCAATATATTCATCAATGAAAACCAGGCCGAATATCAGCATGGACAGGCCGGCACCACCGACCACTAGATTCAATCCGGAACCGACAGAGCGCCGCCAAAAACCTTCTAACAATAGAATGCCGGCTCCAGCGGCAAACTCGAATATCCGGAACGGCATCATGTAAAAGGCTAGATTGAGCTCGGTCGTCTTAACCAATAAAACTGCGGCAAAGGATATTGCCGCCAGACCGGTAAGCGGAAGAAGCAGGGGAATACGCGTGCGAATTGTCAGATAGATCACCGCCGGCCAGAACAGATAAAACTGCTCTTCAACACCCAGCGACCAGGTGTGCAACAGGGGGTGAAAAATACTCGCGTCGCTAAAATAGTCGAGTGCGCCATAAAAATAGATATTCGACAGCCCCACGGATGCGCTTAGTGCCGACCACGACAGGCCAATATAATCTTGTGGAGACAGAACCGCCCAGCCGGCGATCAGGCTTAATATGCATGTGGTCAGCAGTGCAGGAAAGAGCCGCAGGACGCGCCGGTAATAGAAGTTTCTGAAGCTGAAATTCGCGCCCTCCCGGACGATCAAACCAATTATCAGATATCCGGATATGACGAAAAAAATATCGACGCCGATAAATCCTCCGGGGAAAATCGAGGCTTCAAGATGAAAGAGGATGATTGGAATTACGGCGAGGGCGCGTAGGCCTTCAATGTCCGCTCTGAATTCGCTACGCACTTTACCAGACATTCTTCTACTTGGTCTCATATTCGGGTGCGTTATAGCGTTCAGCCGCCATGATTTCTTTGCGCTCATGTTGAAATTCTAAATGAGCTTTGTTTGATAACCGAATTACTGACTTGGTCAAGGGAGGGGGGTGCGGCGAAGGAAGCGATTTCCGAAAAATTATGTTAAAGCGGAAGCAGAATTAGGACCAAATCTGACGAGCGAGGCAGGCATGATTAATCAGGACACGCAAGTGCACCAGGGCACCGGCCTCGAAGATGTAGAAACACGGATTGAGGAAAGTGCGCGCAAATCCGCCCGCGACGCGCAATCCGTTACCCTGATTGCTGTCAGCAAGACTTTTGACGCAGGTGCCATCCGCCCGGTTCTGAGCGCCGGTCATCGGGTGTTTGGTGAAAACCGGGTTCAGGAAGCGCAAAAAAAATGGCTGGGCCTGAAAGAAGAGTTTTCAGGTGTCGAGCTGCATCTCATCGGACCGCTGCAATCAAACAAGGTCCGGGACGCAGTGGCCCTGTTCGATGTCATACACACCATCGACCGGCCGAAAATCGCCCGCGCCATCTCACAGGAAATAAAAAAGACAGGAAAGAGACTTGGCCACAAACTACGTTTGTTTGTGCAGGTCAATACCGGTGAGGAGCCGCAGAAAGCGGGTGTTATGCCCGGCGATCTTGAGGATTTTCTCGACCTCTGCCGCAATGAGCTGGAGCTGCCGATCATCGGCCTGATGTGTATTCCTCCCATTGATGAGGAGTCGGCTGTGCATTTCGCATTCCTTGCCAAACGCGCACAGGAACTCGGCCTCAAGGGACTTTCCATGGGCATGAGCTCGGACTTTGAGACCGCGATTGAATTTGGCGCCAGCCACATCCGCGTCGGGTCGGCCATATTCGGGCAACGCAAAAAACGGAATTGATTTGCGCCATCTCCCCCACCCTGGCTGCCTGTGGTTACAATTGCATCGGGCGGCCAGGGTGGGGGAGATCGTGGTCGGGTCCAAAAAAGAGAGCCGCCAGCCACATCCGCGTCGGGTCGGCCATATTCGGGCAACGTAAAAACAATCCGCCCTCCACCTAAATTTTTAAAAGTTATCCATAGCTTGTTTGCCCATCAGGGCTGGGAATCAAGGCTCCGATGTTATCCTGCCGTAAATGATTCGCTGAATTTCGAGAGCGATTTTGAAGCAGGAGAGCGGGTATGGCTGCGAAAAAGAAAACGAAAAAACTGAGCAAAAAAGACGAATTCGAATATTTTGAAGTCGATCTTTGGG